>CAMBHX010000039.1 GCA_945867285.1 Sulfuricurvum sp. IAE1 | reverse complement strand
GAGATTACCTTTATCGATACGGCAGGGATTCGTAAACGGGGCAAGATTTTGGGTATTGAAAAATACGCTCTTATGCGCACCGAAGAGATGCTTGAAAAAGCGGATATTGCATTACTGGTGCTGGACGCATCTCAGCCATTTATGGATTTGGATGAAAAAATAGCGGGGTTTGTAGACAAAAACCGTCTCGCGTGTCTCATTGTTCTGAATAAATGGGATATGGCACCCAAAGAGGATTATGACAAGATTATTCAAGAAGTGCGTGACCGCTTTAAGTTTTTGAGCTATGCTCCTATCATTACGATTTCAGCACAAAGTAAACAGCGGGTGCATAAGATTTTTGAGATGATTTTAAAAATCAATGAAAACTATTCACAGCGCATCTCGACCAGTAAGCTCAATGAAGTTATTCAAGCGGCAATGCGTAAACACATTCTTCCCAGTATCAATGGCATGAATATCCGTCTCTATTTTGCAACTCAATATGATATTCGCCCACCACGTATTGCATTGATTATGAATAAACCCCAAGGTTTGCATTTCAGTTATCGTCGTTATTTGACTAACCAGATGCGTGCGCAGTTCGATTTTGAGGGGACGCCGGTATTGTTCAAAGCGAAAGCCAAGAATGTCAGCAAAAAACCACAAACGCATAAAACACGATCGATGTGGTAATTAAAACGGCTTGACAATCACCAATATAACGATACCAATCAATAAGAGGGTTGGTACTTCGTTATATATTCTAAAAAACTTCCCACTTTTATAGGTAGCATTGTCTATGAGTTTGAGGCGATAGTGTCCTAGAGAGAAAAAATAGGATGTTAAAATCGCTACAAGCGTGAGTTTGGCGTGTAACCATCCGCCTGTGGAAAAAATATTTGTTGGGTACATCAGTATAAGTGATATCCCCGAAAGCAGTGTTGCCCAAAATGCGGGAACACCGATATAGCGATAGATCTTCATCTCCATGATTGTGATGACATCTAAAAATCCTTGATTGGCACTGTTTTCAGTATGATAGACAAAAAGCCGTGGAAGATAAAAAAGGACTGCGAACCACGATACCATTGAGATGATATGAAAAACGAGCATTGAGTTGTACATGAATATTCCTATAATGAGTTGAGGTAGTTTAGCAAAAAAAGTTAAAGTTTCGAAGGAGGTTTTGTGTTCGGATCCCCGTACCTCAAAGATACGGGCAACTTTATGGGGCTGTAGGGACATTTGTCCCTACCACTAAAACGGATATATTCATTTTAGTGCGTAACATCAGTTGGTATGAATTTTTATTCAGCGTCCGCTGTTTCTGTTTCGAGAAGTTCGATGTCACGAAGAGACGTTGCGTTATGGTCTTTCATCTTGTCATGCAAACGTCCAAGTGCTTTGTTAGCACGGTCAATGGCAAGATCGATAGCAACATCAACATTTTTATCACTATCAGTGATGATGACAGGTTGTGCATGACCTACATGAATATCAAATTCTACTTCAACACTCTCTTTTTCTTTTTTGATGTTTACATTGACAGTAGTGATGTCTAGATGGTAACGTTTGAAATTTTCAATAGCAGCTGCGATATGGTCGTTGAGGCGCTCGGTAAGGGTAAGCTCTTTGGAGTGAATTTGAACTGTCATAATAAATCCTTTTATATTGATATGATGATAATGTAACATAATCTTTCTTAAGAGGAAGCTTAAGTCATATTGAGGTAAAATTATTCAAATTCTAAGGAGTTAATGTGCGAGTATTGACGGGGATACAGCCTTCGGGTGATTTGCATATCGGGAATTATTTTGGTTCTATTTTACCAATGATTGAGTCTCAAAATGATCACGAGGTATTTGCATTTATAGCTAACTATCATGCGATGACGAGCGTGGGTGATGGGGAGAGATTGTCACGCCTGACTATGCAAGCGGCAACTGATTTTTTATCGTTGGGAATGGATCCCTCTAAAGCGACGTTTTGGGTGCAGTCGGATGTCAAAGAGGTATTGGAACTGTATTGGATACTCTCAAGCTTTACACCTATGGGATTATTGGAGCGTGCTCACAGCTACAAGGATAAAACCGCCAAAGGTATAGCATCAAATCATTCACTTTTTTCGTATCCTGTCCTTATGGCGGCAGATATTTTGCTTTTTGGTTCACAAGTAGTTCCCGTGGGAAAAGACCAAATTCAGCATGTCGAAATCGCACGTGATATTGCGACAAAGTTTAACAATCAGTACGGTGATATTTTTGTACTCCCAGAGTTTCGTGTAGATGAAAATGTGGCAACGGTTCCGGGGACCGATGGGCAAAAAATGTCCAAAAGTTATGACAATACCATTACCATTTTTGGCGAAGAGAAATCACAACTCAAAACGGTTAAAAAAATTGTAACCGAAGTAGTGGGGATGGAAGAGCCCAAAGAGTTTGCCAACTGTAATGTGTATAACATTGTGAAACTTTTTTTAGAAGAAAGTGACCGTATAGCATTGCAAAAACGTTACACCAGTGGTGGTGAGGGACATGGACATTTTAAGATGTATTTGGCCCAAGTGATGTGGGAGTATTTTGGCGAATTTCGTGCTAAACGTCTCTATTATGAGACACATCAAGATGAGGTTCGCGAAATTTTGAATGCTGGTGCTGCAAAAGCTCGTGCGATTGCACAGCCGATTATGGAAAAAATACGTTCCGCTACAGGTATAGCTTATTAAAAGGACAGAACAATGAAACAATATATCTACCATCAAATCGCCGATTCAGCAGCCACAAAACAATCTATTTTAGAGAATGAGACTTTGTTGGATTTGTTGGTTGAGGTGGCACAAAAGTGTGTTGAGGTGTATAAAAACGGTAAAAAAATTCTGATTGCAGGCAATGGCGGTTCGGCTGCGGATGCACAACATTTTGCCGCTGAGCTGGTGGGGCGATATGGATTTGATCGCCCCTCTTTACCCTCTTTGGCATTGACAACAGATACATCGGCATTAACTGCTATTGGCAATGACTATGGATATGATTATGTTTTCTCACGTCAATTAGAAGGTTTGGGAGTCCAGGGGGATTTGTTTATCGGTATTTCCACCTCGGGTAATTCTCAAAATGTCCTCAATGCGTTTGAATCTGCCAAGGCAAGAGGCATCACAACGGTAGCTCTCGTGGGACGTGATGGCGGGAAAATGGGACAGATGGCAGATTATGCCATTATTATCCCAAGTGAGAAAACACCTCGTATTCAAGAGTCCCATTTGTTGGTGGAGCATATCATCTGTGATATTATCGAAAAAGAGATCTTCGGAGATGGTGTTGCCTAAACCCGCACTGTTTTTAGATAGAGACGGCGTTGTTAATGTTGAAAAAGAGTATCTCTATAAAATTGAGGATTTTGAACTTATTGACGGTATTGTGGATATATGTCTGAAATATCAAAATCAGGGTTTTTTGATTATTATTGTCACCAATCAGTCGGGCATTGCGAGAGGATATTACAGCGAAGAAGAGTTTGCACACTTAAGTGGCTGGATGGTGGAGCATTTTAAAACGTTGGGTATTACTCTTAATCGTATCTATCACTGTCCGCATCATGAAAGCATTAATGGATCGTGCACGTGTCGTAAACCTGAAGCCGGAATGTTTTTGGAAGCGCAAAAAGAGTTTGATATTGATATGAAACACTCAGTGATGATTGGGGATAATGAGCGTGACATCGATGCTGCGCTTAAGGCTGGGGTGCAAACGAATTATCTATTATCCCAAGATGCTACTATCTCAAAAGCGAACAAAATCATTCACTCTTTGGGGGAATTACTCTGATGTTAATACTCAATACTGGCGGAACCTTTAACAAAAAATATAATCCTATTGCTGGGGAACTGTATGTCCCAAGTGATGAGAAAGCGATTGAAGCAATCATAGATACATTAAACATGGATGTTCGTGTCCGTGGAATACTTCACAAAGACTCGTTGGAGATGGATGAGTCTGATCGCGCATTATTGTGTGAGGAGATTGTCAATGCTAAAGAGGAGATAGTTATTGTGGTGCACGGTACCGATACAATGGATCAAAGTGCGGTGAAGGTTGCACAATTGGGACTTGATAAAACAGTGGTGTTTACAGGTGCCATGGTACCGTTTGCTGTTGATCCTATCGAAGCTACAGCCAATCTGGCAATGGCAATTGGGTATGCCACCAACTGTAAAAGTGGTGTTTATATTGTCATGCAAGGTGTGTGTGGAGAATATGACACTATCATAAAAAATAAAGCAGTGGGAAAATTTGAATATGTCTAACGTTACGTGTGATCATTGCCATTTGGAGTTCACAGATTCGGTGATGATACACGATGAACAATACCGCTTTTGTTGCAAAGGGTGTCAAGGGATTTTTCATCTTCTTAAAGACGAGGGATTGGAGAGTTTTTACACCAAGATGGGGGATACACACCTCTCCCCACCAACACAAATTTTTGAGTCCAGCCATAATTTTGATTCAAGTGTTTTTTATGACCAATTTGTGAGCGTTGACAAAGAGGGACTTTGTGAAGTCTCTTTGGTGATCGAGGGGATACATTGTGCGGCGTGTGTGTGGCTCAATGAAAAAGCATTGCATAAAATGGATGGTGTCATCGAAGCCTCTATCAATTACACCAATAATAAAGCTAAAATAGTCTGGGATGACTCTGTGGTCAAGCTCTCCTCTATCATTGATATGATTCGAGCAGTGGGGTATGATGCATTTGTGTATGATGCGTCACTTCAAGAAGTTCGAGCCAATAAAGAGCGTAAAGAGTATTATTTGCGTATGGCGGTGGCGACGGCAGTGACAATGAATATGATGTGGGTGGCCATTGCACAATATGGTGGCTATTTTACGGGAATGACGCAAGAGATTAAAACGATTCTGAATTTCGCAGAATGGTTTTTGGCAACGCCTGTGCTCTTTTATAGTGGGTGGATTTTTTATCGTGGGGCATATTATGGCCTGAAAAACAAAGCTATTACGATGGATTTATTGGTTGTAACGGGCTCGACGTTGGCGTATGTTTACTCGATTTATATCACGGTATTGGAAAAAGGGGAAGCCTATTTTGATTCGGTAGCGATGATCATTACATTTGTACTGTTTGGTAAGTTTTTAGAAGTATTGAGCCGTAAAAATGCTGCTGATACACTCGATGCGATGTCTAAACATATCCCTAGTGTCGTGAGTGTTGTCCGTGGCGATGAAATAGTCGAAATGAGCGTATCAGAGGTTAAAGTCGGTGAGGTCTTGCGTGTACGCAGTGGTGAGCGAGCTGCTTTGGATGGTGAGGTGACAAGCGGTGAAGGTAATTTTGATGAGAGTAGTCTCACAGGGGAATCCAATCCTGTTTACAAGCGCCCAAGTGACACCATTATTAGCGGGACGACAAGTATTGATGCAATACTTTTTTATCGTGCAACCAAAGATTTTGCCCATTCGACTTACAGCCATTTGGTACAGTTGCTTGAGGGTGCGATGTCGAAAAAACCTCATATCGAACAGCTTGCTAATCGATTATCACAACATTTTTCCTCTACGATTTTATTTTTGGCGATAGCGACATTTTGGGGGTGGTATTTTTGGCCTCACAGTTTTGATCGCTCTCTTATGGTGGGGATTTCGGTGATTATTATCGCTTGTCCGTGTGCTCTTGCGTTGGCTACACCTGTGGCAACGCTCGTGGGATTAGCGCTTGGGGCAAAGCGTGGGATTGTATTTAAGCGTGCAGCTCATATTGAAACAATGGCAAAAGCCACCATGATTGTGTTGGATAAAACGGGAACGATTACCCAAGGTCGCCCTATTGTGGTCAATGTAGAGTTTACGGATAATGATATAGATATGAAAACACTCTATTCATTGGTGGGCGCATCCAAACATCCTGTCAGTCGGGCAGTTGCACGTTATATCCAAGAGCACGATGAAACACTATCTCAAATATCACTAGAAGAGTCCAAAGAGATTCCAGCCCGAGGCGTTGTAGCACGCCATAATGGTGTGGTAGTCGCTGGCGGTAATGGACAACTTATGAAAGAGATGGGGATTGATAGTACGATTGTAAGCGATAATACACTGTTTTATTATGCTGTAGATGGAAAATTGAGTGCAACATTTGAGCTTCGTGATACGCCAAAAGCAAAAGCAAAAGAGTCGATTGAAAAGCTTAAAACTTTTGGGTTACGTGTGGTGATGCTTACGGGGGATCACGAGAAGACAGCATACGCAGTTGCAAATGATGTGGGGATTGATGAAGTGCATGCACACCTTACACCGCAAGGAAAGCTCGAATTTATCCAAGAGGCTCACCGTGATGGACATATCGTAGTAATGGCGGGTGATGGTGTGAATGATCTATTGGCGTTGGCTGGTGCGGATATCGGGATTGCTATGGGTAGTGGGAGTGATATTGCTATTGAGGTGAGTGATGTTATTATCTTGAATGATTCACTGATTTCATTGCACGAAGCATTAGCGATTAGCCGCCGTACGTATGGACTCATCAAACAAAATTTAGGAATATCATTGGTGTATAATAGTATCACGATTCCGCTTGCGATGTCAGGGTATGTTATACCATTGTTGGCGGCGATTTCGATGTCGTTTAGTTCATTACTTGTGGTAGGTAATTCCATGCGTGTCAAGTGGATGTACACCACTGATAGTAACACTAAAATGAGCTAAGCCCATTTTAGTGGCAAGGACAAATGTCCTTTGCAATCCCCTAAAGCTACCGATATAAATATCGGAGATTCAAAAATAAAGGATAATATTATGGATCCATGGGTAGTGACAATGATGTTAAGCGGTTCGCTTTTTTTGGCGGGTGTGGCGTTGGCAGGTTTTTTGTGGGCGATCAAAAGTGGTCAGTTTGATGATGAAAAAAAGATGATGTCACAAGTGCATTTTGACGATGAGCAAGAACTCAATGATGCGGCACAACAACAAAAAAAACGTGAAGAGTTAAAAAAGAAAGAATATCGACCTGAGTAAAAGAAAACTCATCGCCTAGGCGATGGAGTTAAAGTAGGATTATTTTCCTGCGATGTATGAAGCAAGAGCTTTGATATCAGCATCTGACATAGTTGCAACTTGACCTTTCATTAATGCACCCATACCGTTTTTGTTCAAAGTACCAGCTTTGTAACCTTTAAGTGAAGCTTCAATAGCAGCTGCTGATTGACCTTTTACTACTGCTGATTTGCCAAGAGCTGCTTTTTCAAAGTTAGCACCGTGACAAGCTGCACATTTACCAGCCAAAGCTTTACCATCAGCAGCCATCAATGACATACCAGCGAACAACATTGCAAGAGCAATTTTTTTCATGTGTTTCTCCGTGTTTAAATTTCAAGGCATTATAAATCACTGCATCTTAAAAAACTCTAAGCCTTGCCTTTTTTAACCCAAGCTTTGTTACAATAAGAGACTTTAGTTACCGATGTTACACACAAAAACGAACTTGTCCGTTTTTGTGGCAGGGACAAATGTCCCTACAACCCCCTAAAGCTACGAAAAACGAGTTTTTTCGAGAAATTATATAAATAGGAGATTGCATGCGCTACAGCAATGTCGATTTTAACCATAAAACCATTTTGATTACAGGGGGAGCTGGATTTATCGGCTCCAATCTGGCTTTTTATTTTCAGGATAATTATCCTCACGCACAGGTAGTTGTGTTGGATTTGTTTCGTTCTAACCTGACTCTTTCAAACGGCAATCTCAAAAGTTTTGGCCATTTTAAAAATTTATTAGGATTTACGGGAGATGTTATCAGCGGTGACATCAACGATAAAGTTCTTTTGGCGCAATTATCCAATCAGTACAAATTTGACTATATTTATCACGAAGCGGCGATTTCGGATACAACCGCATTAGAACAGGATTTGATGATCCAAACTAATGTCAATGCGTTTGTGGATTTGCTCGATATGGCTGTTGCGCACAATGCCAACATGATTTATGCGTCTTCGGGTGCAACGTATGGTGATGCTCCCTCCCCACAACGTGTAGGGCGTGAAGCGCCTCAGAATGTGTATGGTTTTTCTAAGCTTATGATGGATCATACGGCACAGCGATATGCCCGCAACTATCCTAATATCAGTATTGTTGGATTGAGATACTTCAATGTTTATGGAAATAGAGAATTTTTCAAAGCCAAAACATCCTCGATGGTGGTACAGTTTGGGCATCAACTGTTGAGTGGGAAAAATCCCAAACTCTTTGAAGATTCTGATAAGATTTTGCGTGATTTTATTTACATTGAGGACATTATTCAAGCCAACATTTTAGCAGCAGCTCCCAAAGAATCGGGAGTGTTTAATGTGGGTACGGGCAAAGCTCGCTCGTTTCAATCGATGGTGGATATTTTGCAACGAGAACTAGGGACTTCGTATACGTGTGAGTATATGACCAACCCTTATATCGGACGGTATCAGTTTCACACTGAAGCAGATATTGCTACTACGCAAGAGATTTTGGGATATGCACCACAATTTGAGTTTGAGCAGGGGATTGCGGCGTATGTTCCTGAAATAAAACGCCTTTTTCAAGAGGAATTGTCATGATAAACAGTGTTGGGAAAACTCCTCGAATTTTAGTCATTGGTGATTTGATGATTGATCATTATTTGTGGGGAGGATGTGAACGAATTAGTCCTGAAGCACCCGTGCAGGTGGTAGATATAGCTCGTGAAACAACAGTGTTAGGTGGTGCGGGCAATGTTATTAGTAATCTAGCAGCTCTAGGGGCGGATGTATGTGTTGCTGGCGTAGTAGGTGATGACGAGATAGCGGGCGAACTTCTGGGGATGTTGAGTGCTTTGGGTGTGTGTACTGATGGTATTGTGTCGCAAGAGAATCGTAAAACTTCTAAAAAAAGCCGTATTATCGCTTCTAATCAGCAAATTATCCGTTATGACCGTGAATCTAAAGAGGCAATAAGTTCATTGAGCGCTCAAAAAATAGTGCAGTATGCTAAAGTTACGATGGGAAGTTGTGATGCGGTGGTGTTGTCGGATTATGGTAAGGGCGTTGTGACACATGAAGTTGCGCAAGGTATTATTACTCTGGCCCGAGAAATGGGTAAAAAAGTTCTCGTTGACCCCAAGGGAAAAGACTATACCAAATATCATGGTGCTTATTTGCTCACCCCCAATAAAAAAGAGGCACAAGAGGCGACTGGGATGCTGATAAACAGTGAGGAATCGTTGAAAAATGCTCTTGAACATTTAAAACGGTCGTGTGACTTGGGATGTTCAATGATCACCCTCTCTGAAGATGGTATCGCTGTTGATGATGGAACGGTACGCCGTTTTCCCACGGTTGCACGTGAAGTGTTTGATGTCACCGGTGCGGGTGATACCGTCATTGCATCACTATCGTATGCACTATCGGTTGGGATGAGTATCGATGATGCATCACGATTTGCCAATAAAGCCGCAGCGGTTGTGGTAGGAAAAATTGGTTCCGCTACGGTGACGCTGGATGAGATTGCCGAATATGAAGCAACATTGCATCAAAGCGATTCTCGCAATCACCTCAAATCAACAGCTCAAATCGTGGATATTGTCACGCGACTCAAAGCTAAAAAGAAGCGGATAGTTTTCACGAATGGTTGTTTTGATATTCTCCATGTGGGTCACGTGAAATATCTCCAAGAGGCAAAAAGCTATGGTGATGTTCTTATCGTAGGACTTAATACTGATGAATCGGTACGCTTGCTCAAAGGGCCTACTCGACCCGTCAATAACGAGGACGATAGAGCCTATATTTTAGGAGCTCTTGAGGCGGTTGATTATATTGTCCTTTTTGGTGATGAGACTCCCTATGAGCTTATCAAAAGTATAGCTCCCGATATTCTCGTTAAGGGTGGCGATTATGAGGGAAAATCGGTTGTAGGAACCGAATTTGCTGGGGAATTGCGATTGGTACAGTTTGTGGACGGTAAAAGCACCACAGCGACTATTGAGAAAATTAATAATTCAAAGGAGACGTTATGTTAAAAAAGATAGTTTTGAGTTCGATGATAGCTAGTAGCGTATTTGCATCTCATCAGTTTGAGATTAACCTCAGTGATGAAGATGTTGAAGCGGGTGTGAGATTTGATTTGTCTAGAACCAATAATATTGAGGGCGATACCTATTTGGATCTCAGAGTATTGAATGGCGATAGCAAAAACAGTGATGTTATTGGCAATCCTGATCCATTATTGGAAGGATCATTTTTGATTATGCCTCCTGTCGACAATATATTAGGTTTACGTATTGGTCTGGGAGTTAAGCTTGCGTGGACTGAGATTGAAAAAGATGATTATATAGCAGTACCATTGGGTGTTGAGTTAGAGTGGAGATTACCAATTGTTTCCCCCATTCCAGTGTATGTAGGTGGTGCTTTTTATTACGCTCCTGATCCATTATGTTTTTCAGATGCAGATCGCTATTTGGAGCAACGGGCTAATCTCGATATTGAAGTCATTAGAAATGGACGAATTACTTTAGGGTATCGTGATGTTGACACAGATATCAAAACACGAGATATCGTGTACAACGAAACAGTTTATGCAGGGTTTAAATTTTTATTTTAGACCAATTAATGTTACGCTTCGAAAAACGTGTTTTTCGAGAATTTTATTTGGTAATAATATTCTTAGTCGCTTCAATTACTTCAAGGGCGGTAATAGTCGTCATACACTCGTGATGTCCCAGTGGACATTCACGCTTCATACACGGCGCACACTTCATATCATGCCGGACAATGACACTTTTTTCATTTTTCCATTGCGACGTCTCTAGATAGCGAGTGGGTCCAAAAATAGCTACCGTTGGCACTTGATAGGCAGCCGCCACATGCATCGGACCACTATCATTGGTGATAAAAAGATCTAACCCTCCGATCATGGCACACAATTGCTCTATAGATGTTTTTCCTGCTAGGTTTTTAACTGCCGTCCCTGACAATGCTGCTTCAATATCGTTTGCCATTTCCACTTCATTGGGGCCACCAAAAATGACAATATCATAGCTGACGCTCAAGGTTCGTGCAACGGTAGCAAATTTATCGGGATACCACCGTTTGGCACTTCCATAGGTGGCTCCAGGATTGATCCCCAATGTTGGACGCTCATAGGAATGTTTTGGGATATGTAACTCTAGAGTTCCAATCGTCAGTGGTAATGGGCTGAGGCTTTGGGAAATGAGTGTGTATTGTTCTACGAGATGGCTAGGGTTTTTTGGTTTGAGTGCATGTGTCAGTAATAGAGATGAATGCCAGCTTTTGCGACCTGCTGTGATAGGGGTACCGCTCCAAAAAAGTAAAAGAGAGGAGTGGAGCTGATTGCGAAATGTGATTGCGATGTCGTGCTTGCCTATCTTTTTGGCAAATTGGTAGGTATTGACAAAGCGATTTCCCCCATTTTTGGTCTCATCGACATAGCTACGGATACATTTTGGGTGATGTTTGAGTGCTTCTACGCTCACATATGAGCCCACTAGGGTGAGTTTGGCATCAGGATAAGTGACGCATAGTGCTTCGATCGCAGGGGTTGCCATAACGGCATCGCCAAGCCAGTTGGGGAGAATGATGAGAATAGTCATAGCACTTCTTTGTAGGTATAGATAGGGTGGGTTGTAAGCGTCCAGTGGATATACAGTTTACCACGAGGAGTTGAACAGACGAGTTGATATTCATTGTCTTTGATAGAATAATGGACAAACGTAGCATCGCCAAGATGAGATACCATGATTTTGTATGCTTCAAATGCACTTCGCTTTTGGATGATTCCTTCTCTATTGTCGATAAGACCGTACCCCGGAGCGATCAACTGGTGCCAATAGACGCAGGATACTTTTTGGGAGGCAAAGGCGAGGAGATAATAGCGCACCATGTACATGGCATAATCTTCTTCGCTAACACACTCATGCTCGCTGGTGGGGGCGTAGGGGGCAGTTCCTTTTAGCGGCCAGTTGGTTTCAGTGATGATGAGGGAGTTGGAGGTCTTGGGGCTAAGTCGGATGAGAGAATATAAAAGATTGATTTTCCCCAAGAGGTTAAATCCCATTTGAGTGTTTTCGGGGGCACCACGACGATCGACATAGAGGAGGGACCCTAGTGCATCAAATTTTACTTTTGTAAGATTGAAGAGGGTGTGAGTGGTAAAGTGGTACTCGAAATCGATGACGTTTGAGCCGATTAGTTTGAGGTGTGGGAAGTGCTTGCGTTTAAGATCATACGCAATGGCATAGAAGTTCAGATATTCATTGACGCTGAAAAATCCCCATTTGGCACGGTTGATGGTGGAGCCGATGATGTAGTTATCGCAAATACCATCAAGTGCATGGAAAATTTGGGAGAGGTGGTCTTTGGTTAAGGATGGAGATGTGATATGTTCACGGTCTTGTAAAATTGCTACCGTGATATGTTTATTGTTAAAGGTTTTGATAAATGTAATATATTCATGTAGTTTTTCTATCTCCCACAGTGGAATTCGGATCAATATTTTTGTAACACCCAATTCGTCTAACAGATAGGGGGTGGTGTTAGGTTCTTTGTCTAGATTGACGCCCATACCGAAAAATTGTTTACCCGTTATTCTGACGCGAGGAATAAAAAAAGAGATTACCCAAGCCAGAGGTAAGATGAACAAAGCAATGCAAAATGTTTTGATAAGTGAGGGTAGCGTTGAGCGCCGCATTTGTCGTTTTAATGCTTTATCTTTGATAATGGAGGGTTGATCGGAATAACTATCCCAGGCAAATGGTGGCTTCATAGTTGCGATTATACCGTTATTGGGTAAAATAACCACATTAAAACAGGGGGAAGTCATGAATATATTGGTAGTACGTAATGACAAATTGGGTGATTTTATTACGGCACTGCCAGCACTGTATGTCCTAAAGCGTCACAATCCATCTAGCCGTATCATTGTCCTTGTTGCACCGCTCAATCGAAAGCTAGCGCAAGCCTGTGATTTTATCGAT
>CAMBHX010000038.1 GCA_945867285.1 Sulfuricurvum sp. IAE1 | reverse complement strand
CTCTCCTACATAGGGGTGGCGTTCGTGAGTTTTCATCGCTGTACACTCTTCAACAATACATACCACTTCTTCAAGGTTACTAAAATCTAGTTTGGGATCAACCCCTTGGGTGTACATATTAAGTGCCAACGTTATAATGTCTACATTACCTGTGCGCTCACCATTGGAGAGTAGCGTCCCCTCGACACGATCGGCGCCCGCGAGTAGTGCCAGTTCGGTTGCTGCCACTGATGTTCCACGATCATTATGAGTGTGTGTCGAGATCAATACGTGTTCACGGTTGGTGAGATGGCGGCTCATCCATTCGATTTGATCCGCATAGACATTGGGTGTCGCCATCTCAACGGTTGCTGGTAAATTGATCACAACTTTTCGTGATTCACTAGTCCCCCACGCATCAGTGACGGCATTACATATACGTGCAGCAAATTCTAACTCTGTTCCAGTAAAGCTCTCAGGAGAGTATTCCAAATCAATAATCCCATCATGAGTAAGGGCACGAGATTTGACCATTTCTACCCCCTCCAATGCAAGGGCTATGATCTCATCTTGTTCTTTACCAAAAACAATTTTACGCTGTGCCGTAGAAGTAGAGTTGTACAAGTGAACAATAGCACGCTTAACGCCCACTAAACTTTCAAAAGTTTTGTCGATAAGATGCTCACGTGCTTGAACTAATACTTGAATCGTAACATCATCAGGGATAAGATTTTTATCGACCAAAGTGCGTAAAAAATCGTATTCTACTTGAGATGCTGAGGGAAATCCCACTTCGATAACTTTGAATCCAAGTTTAAGCAAGAGGGCAAAGAGAGAGAGTTTTTGATCCAAATTCATAGGAGTGATAAGTGCTTGATTTCCATCACGAAGATCCACACTGCACCAAATAGGGGCATGCGTGATAGTGTTGGACGGCCAAGTACGATTTGGCAAATCTATTTGGGGGTATGGGCGGTATTTGCCCGTTGTGATGTTTTTCATCATGTTTTCCTTGAAATTCTCTCCTTATTGACTCTTGCAAACCCAATAAGTGGCGCAATTATAGCAAAATGCTCTTACGGTGTGCTACTATGGCAGTAAAAATAGGTATAATTATTGCAGTTTATCAATAATATTTTTAGCTCCATCTGGTGCGATTAACCCTTTTAACGCTTCACTTTTGACACGAATATCACTTATAATAGCTTCTTTAAGTTTATTTGCTATCCCCTCACCTTGACGTTCGCACCATCCTGCATTATGGTTAATAACGTAACGGGCGTTATGATACTGATGATCCCCAGCGGCACTGGGATAGGGGATAAAAAAGGTAGGAACACAAGATGCGCATAATTCCCACAACGTACTGGCCCCTGAACGACTTACAGCAAAATCACTTCGCCCAATCAGTTGAGCAATTTCTTTAGTAAATCCATACACTTGTGCATCAATACCTAGGTTCTTATAGGCACGACGTACTCGCTCTTCTTCTTTGGCACCGCACTGATGGATGATAGTAATACTATGCTCGTCTAACCATGGAGCAATCTCTAACGCCAAATCATTGAGATATTTCGCCCCTTGCGAGCCCCCCAAGAAGATAATGCTTTTAACTTCAGTACGCACTCTTGCATTTTGAAAGTAGATTTCGCTCACAGGATAATCACAATAATACTCCCCCTGCTCATATGAACTATAAAAACCTTTGGCGTGAGAACGTAAGAGTGAGTTGAGTTTACCCGTAACAGCATTTTGTTCATGAATATACAATGGTTTAGCACAAATCAGTGCCGCCAGCGAAGCAGGTGCGGCTGAAAATCCACCTACACTGACTACTGCGTCAACATTGGATGTGTTAATAATATCTCGTGAACGAACAACTGCCTTGGCAATCTTCCATAATGCCCCAATCTTGCCTAATCCCTTTTTATTAACCACACCAGTCGTTTCCAAAAAATAGGTTTCATCAAAAATATTACTGTCCTCAAACCATTGACGATCTTGTCCCGATGTTGAACCAATAAATATGACCTGATGACCGCGTGATTTTGCCTCGATTGCAAGAGAGAGGGCAATCACTAAATGTCCACCCGTTCCACCACCCGTAAAGATAAGATTCATTTCTTGTCTCCTGCTTCATACACAATTTTTTTAGATAACATCAATACCATACCGATTCCAATACTTGATGCCAACATCGCTGAACCCCCATAGCTCAAAAATGGCACTGAAATCCCTTTGATAGGTGTCAAACCACTGATTCCATAAGCGTTGATCATAAACGCAAAGGTAATGAGCAATCCAACTCCTAAACTAAAAAGGTAATAAGTAGTCTGAGCTGAACGATTGGCGATTTTAAAGAGACGCTGAAGTAAGACTATAAATAATAGTGTAACTACAAAAACACCAATAAATCCAAACTCTTCGGCAATCCCTGCAAGAACAAAATCGGTGTGGACTTCACTCAAAAATCCTAGCTTAAATGTACCGTTACCCAAACCTGTCCCCCAAATACCACCGTTATGAATCGCGTTCATAGAATGCCCTATCTGATAAGCTTCTTCTTCATTGGCGATACGCAAATGTTGCGCAATAGATTCTGGAAAAATAGCTAAAATTGTATTTTGGGCTGATGCCCACCAAGACAATATCCGATTAATACGATGGGGTGCATAGGCAATAAATAGGAGAAAAAAGACTATAGCTCCCCCGATGAGACTCAAGAAAAAACGAAAACTCGACCCCGCGAAAAAGAGCATAAAAGCCAATGTAAGCGATAAAACCACTACTTGACCCAAATCGTTTTGTACCACTGCAATCAAAAACATTACCAGTAAAAAAAGTGCCGCATAGGGGGCAAAACGTTTAAATTCTTCTCCGAGCCCAATTTGGCTATGATGTGCAAGCTTACGAGAAAAACTCCACGCAAGAAAATAAACAAATCCAATCTTGAAAAACTCTACTGGTGCTAGCGACATACCTACAATTTTTATCCACCGTTTTGCACCATAAACTTCATGAACAATTGATGCAGGCAAAAAAGGCATAGCAATCATCACCAAAATACTACCCCAAAACAAGGTCAATCCGATAGGGTGAAGCCATTTGTCAGGGTCCAGTTGGGCGAGCATCCACATCAACAAAATAGATACTATCGAAATTGCTAGCTCACGCGCGACAAAGTAGAAGTTGTTGTATTCCAAGTGAATAACAGTATATGTCGAAAGGGTATAGGAGCAAATAATGCCAATGGTGATTAACATCGTAGTAAAAATAAAAAGTTTTTTGTCTGCCATATTGATTTTACTTGTTTTGTGTATAATTTTGTACAAGTATAGCGTACTACGTTAAAATGCCCATAAAACGAAATCGGAATGATTTTTGCTTTATAAAATAAATTATAGGATAAAGGAGGATACTTATGGGATTAAATATTTCACGTTCACATGAACTGATGAAAGAAGCAATGGACTATCGTGCAGCGCGTCAAGACATGATAGCCAGCAACATTGCTAACGCCGATACCCCAAATTATCGTCCTCGTGACATTCGTTTTGAAGAAGCGTTGACACAAAAGAGCAGAGAGCTGTTTGCCGACAAATCTCAAACGTTATCCATGACTCAAACGACTGGCGCACATTTTAGCGGTGTCAGCGGATTTGATTCAACCAAAGCAACCACCTTTTTTCGTGATGGCCACATGGCACGTAACGATGGCAACAGTGTCGATTTGGATGTTGAAAGCTCGGAGATGGCAAAAAACTCAATGATGTTTAATGCTCTCACTGCCGCCATCAAAAAAGACTCTATGTTATTCAAGAGCGTTATTGACGCTAGCAGTAAAACACAATAAGGATTGATCATGGCATTTTTAGACAGTTTTGATATTAGTGGTTACGGTTTGTCGGCGCAGCGTGTCCGTGTAAATACCATTTCTTCCAATATTGCCAATGCTCAAACTACTCGCACCGATGAAGGTGGGCCATACCGTCGTCAAGAAGTAGTATTCAAAGCCATAGATTTCAACAGTGTCTACAATCAAGCGTTGGAGCGTCAAACCAATCAGCTAGGCTACACGGATCCTCTTCGCGAGGGAGATATGGGACTCAAACCAAAACCTGCTATTATGAGTGTCATCGTAGACAAGCTCGTACGTGATGATAAAACACCCAATATGAAATATGATCCCTCACACCCAGATGCAGACACCAAAGGATACGTTGCCTATCCGAATATTAATCCTGTTGTCGAAATGGCCGATTTAGTAGAAGCCACTAGATCCTACCAAGCTAACGTCGCTGCATTTGAGAGCGCCAAAAATATAGCCAGCAGTGCGATTAGCATCCTGCAAGCCTAAGGAATGAACTATTATGTCTGAAATTGCCGCAATACAACCTATCTCCACTGCTGATTTGTTCAAAGCAAAAAGCACAGGAGGTGCCCAAGGTAATTATGGAGTTGATTTTGCCGAACAACTCAAAGCTGCTATGGGTAATGTCAACCAGATGCAACTGGAGGGCGACCAGGCCATGAGCGATATCGCTACTGGGAGCGTCAAAGATTTGCACCAAGCAGCCATCGCCATCGACAAAGCCGAAATTAGCATGAAACTGATGCTTGAAGTACGCAACAAGGCGATGAACGCTTACAAAGAAATCACCCGTACACAAATGTAACGGGTACCCCATTAAATGCATCACACTAATAAATCCAAAAAAATTTTTGCCCTTTTTGGTACCCTTCTGTTTGGATTTTTGATTTTTTTAGCGGTTATGCTCTTTACCGCCCTTCATGAGCGTGATATCCCATCGATTTACTCCGAAGTCAACTCTCAAGCTCAACGAGGAACCATTATCAGTGCCGATGGTTTTCACATCGCAACTACTCAAAAACTCTATAAAGCCGTAGTAAATACTCGAAGTATTGACCCTCAAAAAGAAGAGCTTTTTATCCAACTATTTAGTATTTACAGTGGAATTGAACCTAATGAAATACGTCAACGCATCCACACCCGAAGAGGTTCGGTAACATTGAGCTATCATATCGGCCCAAAAGAAGCCATGTATCTTAAAACGCTCAATTTTGAATTACGCAAACTTAAGGTTTTTATCGAATACGAGCTTTCCGATGGTCAGCGTGTACTGCAAGGATTGAATATTTTGGAAAGTGGAGAAGCTAGAGAATATCCGTATGGAGATTTGCTAACTCCCTTGATTGGGTATCCACGTAAAATGGAAGAAAATGGCTACACACGTACCTATGGTATCAAAGGACTAGAAAAATATTTTGACCAAGAGCTCAATCCTCAGCAAAATCGCTCTCAAAAAGCAATGCGTGATGTTGCAGGGTACCTTATCCTCAACAAGCAAAGCTCCATAAAAGAGCAAATCGATGGATTTAATGTCAAACTCAACATCCCAATCACTCTTCAAGCCCGTGCCGAAGCTATTACCAGCCGAATCAAAGAAGAGCTGCAAGCAGACGAGGTTATTGTAACGGTCATGGAAGCCAAAACAGGGAAAATTTTAATACTAGCAAGTTCCAACCGTTTTGATCCTAGCCATATTCGCAAAGTAGACTACCCTTCCCTCAACACCAACGCCATCGAATACAGCTATGAACCAGGCTCAGTTATCAAACCGATAATTTTTGCCCTTCTGCTCGATCGCGATCTCATCACTCCGTATGATATGGTCAATGGACACAATGGACGCTACACTATGGGAAGAAAAACCATTGTAGACGAACATCCCTTTCATCTCATCAGCGCTGAAGATGTTATCGTCCACTCTTCCAATATTGGTATCGCACAACTCGCACAAAAACTCAACGGTAGTGAATTTACCGAAGGGTTAAGCCGTTTTGGATTTACCCATTTTAGTGGTGCCGATTTACCCTACGAAAAAAGAGGGAGTATCCCAAGCTCAGGGCAACTCAACAACTATCTCTATAAAGCCATTACATCCTACGGCTACGGAATGCGTGCCAATGCCATGCAGATAATCAAAGCATTTAATGTTTTCAACAATAACGGACGCATTGTCAATCCAATGGTAGTGGATTATCTCATCGATGATACAGGGCGCAAACTCCCCATGGAAACTATCGAGCCCATCCAGATTATCTCATCAACTACTGCTGAACAAATGAAAAAAATTCTCATTAAAACAGTCAATGAAGGGACGGGAATAGGGACAAAAACACCAGGATTGGAGATAGGTGGAAAAACAGGTACAGCACATATCGCCAAAAATGGTCAATACGTCAATAGCTACCACACATCATTTGTCGGATTTGCCAATGATGCAAAACACACCTACACCATCGGCGTCACTGTTATCGAACCTCGTACTGTTTATTTTGCTGCTATTACGGCTGTTCCAGTATTCAAAGCAGTTGTGGATATGATGATAGAGGAAAAATATCTTCACCCCAATCCTGCCGAAGTTGCGCGGGCAGCAGCACTAAAGCCACAAGTGCCAACCATCCATTAAATCCACACATTATCAATGAGCCGTGTAGTCCCTACTCGTGCCGCGATTAATATAATAGTGTCCCCTAAAATCACCTCATTAAGTGCCTCAAAACGCCTTGTTACAATCGCTACATATTCAACATCCAAAGGCTGCAAGATTTCAGCCATTGCCTTTTGAATCTCTTCTGCATTGGTATTTTTTTGCATCACCATCTCGACAGCTTTTCTAAGTGCTCCAGAGATCTTTAATGCCTCTTTGCGCTGAAATTCATCCAAGTAAACATTACGGCTCGAAAGTGCCAAACCATCATTTTCACGCACTGTTTCCATGGGGACAATCTCAACATCGAGATAAAAATTAGAGACCATTTGCTGTATGAGCCCTAATTGTTGTGCATCTTTTTTCCCAAAATAAGCTCGTGTAGGACGAACGGCATTGAGTAGTTTGAGCACCACAGTCAACATCCCATCAAAATGCCCAGGACGAGAAGCACCTTCGAGAATATAGCCACGAACATTGGGAGCTTTGATACTGATTTCATCATTTTCATACATCGATTGGGGATAAAATAAAACATCAACACTACACAATTCACAGATTTTAAAATCTGCTTCTTCTTTACGTGGATATTTACTCAAATCTTCACCCGCTAAAAATTGAGTAGGATTGACATAGATTGATACGACGACATGATCATTGCATTTACGTGCTTCATCAATCAAGGTACGATGACCACTATGCAATGCCCCCATCGTAGGAACAAATCCGATGCTACCATTTTTAGCGTCCAAAATAGTACGTAACTCATCTACACTGCGTGCAATAATCATATTTTTAGCCCCTATAGAATATAATCGCAATTATAACATCACCACAGGAAAAACAGTGGATCATTACGAATACACCGAATTACTTAAAACATTAACTATCAAAATGCAAAACGTTACCGACGTTGTTCGCCCCAAGGAAATCAGTGCTCGACTCTCTGTTATATCCGATCTTGAAAACTCCGATGGCTTCTGGAATGATGCTACCAATGCAGGGATTATCCAAAAAGAAAAAACGCAACTCGAACGTCGTCTTGCCAAATACTCCAAAACATTTAATATATTGGGCGATGCTGTTGATATTTATGAGATGGCCAAAGAAGAAAACGATGAAGAGACAATCCAATCACTTTTTGATGATGCCCCCTCACTTGAAAACAATGTCAAACAAATGGAAGTCGAAGTCTTGCTAAGCGGTGAGCACGATGGTCACAACGCCATCGTTACCATCCATCCAGGTGCTGGCGGAACCGAATCTCAAGATTGGGCATCGATGCTATTGCGCATGTATACACGCTGGGCAGAACGACATGACTTCACCGTTGAAATGCTCGACTATCAATCAGGCGAAGAGGCAGGGATCAAAGACGCTGCTATTTTGATCAAAGGGGTCAATGTCTACGGTTACCTCAAAAATGACAACGGTATTCACCGACTAGTGCGTATCAGCCCGTACGATTCCGCTGCTAAACGTCACACCAGCTTTACTTCGGTTCAAGTGTCGCCTGAGCTGGACGATGATATTGATATTGAAATCGAAGACCGTGATATTCGTATCGATACGTATCGTGCCTCAGGCGCAGGTGGGCAGCACGTCAATAAAACCGAATCAGCCATCCGTATCACCCATATCCCTACAGGTATTGTGGTGCAATGTCAAAACGACAGAAGTCAGCACAAAAACAAAGCAACAGCATTTAAAATGCTCAAATCCCGTCTTTATGAACTGGAAATGGCAAAAAAACAAGCGGCAGTCGATGGGATCGAAAAAAGTGAAAACGGCTGGGGACACCAAATCCGTTCTTACGTCCTAGCACCCT
This sequence comes from Sulfuricurvum sp. IAE1, assembly GCA_945867285.1. GTDB lineage: Bacteria > Campylobacterota > Campylobacteria > Campylobacterales > Sulfurimonadaceae > Sulfuricurvum. The sequence goes on along the minus strand of CAMBHX010000038.1, from coordinate 4,889 downwards.
ATCAGCAAGTCAAGGATACCCGTTCAGGAATCCCTTATTCCAATATCAGTAACATCCTAGATGGTGATATTGATGAGATGATCGAGGGTGTTTTGATTGCCCTTAACCGCAAAGAGGACTAGCCACTCACGCTATGTCCAATGAGATTTTAAAAGAATGTGCCCTCAACGAACCATGTTCGTACATCAAGGGCAATGCTCAAACCATCCACTATAAAATTATCCAAGAGTGTTCCAAAGAACAATGTGAGGCATTAATAATTCGAGGGTGGCGACGGTTTGGAGTGATGTACTTCCGTCCGATTTGCATTGAATGTACTGCCTGTGAAAGCCTCAAAATCGATGTCAAAAATTATGAGTTTAGCAAAAGTGAACGGCGTATTTTACGTAAAAATGCCAACCTAACAATCCATATCCAACCCCCAACGATGAGCCAAGACCACTTAGAACTCTTCTACCGTTATCATGCCTACAAACACAAAACTAGGGACTGGGATCCACCAAAAATCGATCCAAAAAACTATCGAGCCTCTTTTGTGGATGGTCACGGAGATTTTGGCTACGAAGTGCTCTATTTTCTAGGAGATAAACTGATTGCTGTCGACTTGATTGATGTCTTAGAGGATGGGATTTCATCGCTGTATTGCTATTATGATCCCCATTACTCCCAGCTATCATTAGGAAAATACACGATTTTAGAACAAATTTCCCTCGCCAAACGACTTGGACTCAAATGGCTATATCTAGGTTATTACGTTGACGGATGCCAAAGTTTGGAATACAAAGCCACCTACGAACCCCTGAAGATATTAGAAGGGCGACCCGAAGAGGATGAAACACCCCAGTGGGAAAATAGGGTATAATCAACAAAAAGACACCCCATGAACTACCAAATCATTCTAGAGCAGATCCACTCTGATATTACTCCATTGTTGGGTCAGGGTAAGGTTGCGACGTATATTCCGGCGCTTAGCATCGCCGACCCCAATGATTTTGCAATGACGTTGCATCTCATTACAGGAGAAGTGTTTCATGTTGGACATGTTCAAAAAACCTTCTCGATTCAAAGTATCTCTAAAGTCTTTATGTATTGTATGGCACTCTCACTGTTTGAGGACAAAATACAAGGGCGTGTGGGAGTGGAACCCTCAGGAAGTTCTTTTAACTCCCTCGTACAGCTAGAATACGAAAATGGAATACCACGCAACCCCTTTATCAATCCCGGTGCCATTGTCATTGCTGATATGCTGGTCACCCATTTTGGAGAGTTAGCGGATGATGAGATTCTTCAATTTTTTCGTAACTCGTGTGATGATTTTTCCATAACTATCAATCAAGAAATAGCGGCCTCTGAACACGACAGTGGATTTCGTAATCTTGCCTTAGCATCACTCATGAAAAGCTTTGGAAATATTCACAACCGTCTTGAACCTATACTGGACACCTATTTCAACGCATGCTCGATTGAGGCTAATACAACCCAGCTTGCCCGGTCCATCCTCCATCTCGCTCACAATGGCATAGATCCTATCACAAGCAATGTATTGCTCCACCCACAGCATGTCAAACGTATCAATGCTCTGATGCTCACCTGCGGGCACTATGATGCGTCGGGGGAGTTTGCCTACAAGATCGGACTGCCTGCTAAAAGTGGTGTAGGTGGGGGGATTATTGCAGTAGTGCCAGACGTGATGAGTATCGCCGTTTACTCACCTGCGCTAAACTCTCATGGGAACTCACTGATAGGGACAAAAGCACTAGAGCTTTTTGCTGCCTATACAGGACATTCTATTTTTAGTAAAAGTTAATTGATTTAAAATATGGGAGATGTCCCAAGGGGACAAAAGAAGGCTTTAGCTTAGCTGTTACGCTTTTTGATAATCTCATCTGCAACGTTACGTGGAACTTCAGCATAGTGATCGAATTCCATAGAATAACTTGCACGTCCTTGAGTTGCTGAACGAAGGTCAGTTGAGTAACCAAACATTTCAGACAATGGAACGAACGCATCAACAATCTTGTTACCTGAACGGTCACCCATATTGTTAACTTGTCCACGACGACGGTTAAGGTCACCGATAACATCACCCATGAAGTTTTCAGGTACTTCTACTTCAACTTTCATCATAGGCTCAAGGATTGCAGGGTTTGCTTTACGGCAAGCCTCTTTGAATCCCATAGATGCTGCAAGTTTAAATGCCATCTCAGAGGAGTCAACCTCGTGGTATGAACCATCATACAACGTAACTTCGATATCTTCGATAGGATAACCAGCAAGCACACCTTTAGCCATAGCTTCTTTACACCCTTTTTCAACTGCAGGAATGTACTCTTTTGGAATAACCCCACCTTTGATGTCATTGTTAAAGGTATAACCAGTTCCTGGCTCGCCTGGCTTAACGATAAGATAAACGTGACCAAATTGTCCACGTCCACCTGATTGTTTTGCGTATTTGTACTCTTGTTTGACTTCTGTACGAATTGACTCACGGTAAGCAACTTGTGGAGCACCTACTTCTGCTTCAACTTTGAACTCACGGAACATTCGGTCAACTAAGATTTCAAGGTGAAGCTCACCCATTCCTGAGATGATCGTTTGACCTGTTTCTTCGTCAGTATGAACACGGAAAGATGGATCTTCCGCAGCCAATTTAGCAAGAGCGATACCCATTTTTTCTTGGTCTGGTTTTGTTTTTGGCTCAACCGCAACCGAGATAACCGGCTCAGGGAAGTGCATACGCTCCAAAATTAGACGATCGTCTTCTGAACATAATGTATCACCTGTTGTTGTATCTTTAAGACCAACAACCGCACCGATTTCACCCGCATAAAGAGATTTGATCTCTTCACGCTTATTAGCGTGCATTTTTACGATACGTCCTATACGCTCTTTTTTACCTTTGATAGTATTATAAGCATACGTACCTGACTCAAGAACACCACGGTATACGCGTACGAACGTAAGTTGACCAACAAATGGATCGGTCATGATTTTAAATGCAAGACCGGCAAATGGAGCATCATCAGTTGATTCAACTGCTACTTCAACTTCTTCATCGTCTTCTTTTGTTCCTGTGATTGCAGCAACTTCAAGTGGAGATGGAAGATAATCTACAACCGCATCCAAAAGAGTTTGAACCCCTTTGTTTTTAAACGCAGTACCACATGTCATAGGGATGATTTCCATCTTGAGACATCCAGCTTTGATCCCGCGCATGATTTCTTCGTTGCTAAGCTCACCCTCTTCGAAGAATTTCTCCATCAAGGTATCATCGCCCTCAGCAGCCGCTTCCATCATTTGTCCACGGTATTTGTTTGCAAGTTCTACCATATCCGCAGGAATCTCTTCCTCGTGATAGCTTGAACCCATTGCAGCATCTTCATCCCAAAGAATAGCTTTCATCTTGACCAAGTCAACAATCCCTTTAAAGCCATCTTCAGCACCGATTGGCAATTGAATAGCAACAGGATTTGCCTTAAGACGAAGACGGATTTGATCTTCTACATTGTAAAAATCTGCACCGGTACGGTCCATTTTATTGACGAAAACCATACGTGGAACACCATAACGGTTAGCTTGACGCCATACTGTCTCGGATTGTGGTTGAACACCACCTACTGCACAAAATACCGCAACTGCACCATCAAGTACACGCATAGAACGCTCAACTTCAATCGTAAAGTCAACGTGACCCGGAGTATCGATAATGTTGATTTGTTTACCTTGCCATTCACATGTTGTTGCAGCAGAAGTGATCGTGATTCCACGTTCTTGTTCTTGCTCCATCCAGTCCATAGTTGCAGCACCTTCGTGAACCTCACCAATCTTGTGTGATACACCTGTGTAGAACAAAATACGTTCTGTTGTAGTTGTTTTACCCGCATCAATGTGTGCTGCGATACCAATATTTCTTACGTCTTCTAGTTTATGTGATCTTGCCATAAGGAGAGCCTTGAAAGTAATTTTTAGGTTAAGAATAATAACCCGCTTGGGTTATCAAAGGGTTACAAAATTCTGCCTCTTTATGAGACAAACTTTAATAACCCAAGCGGTTAGTGAAGCAACAAAAGCCTTAGCTTTTGTTAGATTCAAACCGAAATAGGTTTTATTACCAGCGATAGTGAGCAAATGCTTTGTTCGCTTCAGCCATACGGTAAGTGTCTTCTTTACGTTTGAATGATGAACCTTTATCGCTAGCAGCGTCCATCAATTCATTTGCCAAACGCTCAGCCATAGTACGCTCATTACGCTTACGTGACATCTCTGTCAACCAACGAATAGCGAGTGAAAGCTGACGGACAGGGCGTACTTCTACTGGAACTTGGTAGGTCGCTCCACCCACACGGCGGCTTTTTACTTCGATTACTGGCTTGATATTATCAATCGCAGCATTAAATACTTCAATCCCTGTTTTTTCACCACGTGAACTAATAAGGTCCAATGCACCATACATGATTTTCTCAGCAGTACTTTTTTTACCATCCCACATCAACTTATTGATGAACTTGGTTAGGATTTTTGAACCATGAACCGGGTCAGGCATAATTTCACGAACGGGCGCTTTTCTTCTTCTCATAATATTTCCTTCAATTTATGTAAATTTACTCAAAAAACGGTCACTAAAACCGGATCTTGTCGGGTTAGATGATTATTTCTTAACCTTAGCTTTTTTCGTTCCGTATTTAGAACGAGATACTTTACGGTCTTTAACACCCGCTGTATCAAGAGCACCACGTACGATATGGTATTTTACCCCTGGTAAGTCTTTTACACGACCACCACGAACAAGAACAATAGAGTGCTCTTGCAAGTTGTGACCCTCACCACCGATATAACTAATAACTTCAAACCCTGAAGTCAAACGAACTTTAGCAACTTTACGAAGAGCC
>CAMBHX010000037.1 GCA_945867285.1 Sulfuricurvum sp. IAE1 | reverse complement strand
ACTTATCGGACTATTTTCAAATGACCTCTCTATCGATCTAGGAACTGCCAATACTCTCGTTATCGTAAAAGGCAAAGGGATTGTTATCAATGAACCTTCTGTTGTTGCCGTGAAAACCGAAAAATATGGACATCAAAAAGTCTTAGCAGTTGGTCATGAAGCCAAAGAAATGGTAGGGAAAACGCCTGGAAATATTCGAGCTATTCGTCCAATGAAAGACGGCGTTATTGCCGATTTTGATATGACTGAAAAAATGATTCGTCGATTTATCGAAAAAGCCCATGGTCGTACCAATCTTATCAGCCCTCGTATCATTATCTGTATCCCCTACGGGCTTACACAAGTAGAGCGTAAAGCAGTTCGAGAATCTGCTATGAGTGCCGGTGCACGTGAAGTTTATCTTATCGATGAGCCAATGGCTGCTGCTATTGGTGCGGGTATCGATATTCGTGAACCAAAAGGTAATATTATCGTTGATATCGGTGGAGGTACTACCGAAATTGGAGTCATCTCCTTGGGTGGACTAGTCTTGTGTCAGTCCATCCGTGTTGCAGGTGATAAAATCGACCGAGCCATCATGGATTATGTCAAACGTAAATACAATCTCCTCATCGGTGAACGTATTGCCGAAGACATTAAAATCAACATCGGTACAGCTATGCCCTTAGCTCAAGAACTTAAAATGATTATCAATGGACGTGACCAAGTAGAAGGTCTCTTGACTTCATTAGAACTCTCCAGTGAAGATGCACGTGAAGCGATGCGTGATCCTCTGAAAGAAATCTTAGAAGCTGTTCGTGATGTCTTAGAAAAAATGCCTCCCGATTTAGCAGGAGACATTGTCAACAACGGAGTTATTCTCACAGGTGGTGGTGCACTCATTCGTCAATTGGACAAATACCTCTCTGAAACCATCAAAATCCCTGTATATGTCGCCGATGAGCCACTATTATGTGTTGCCAAAGGTACGGGACGAGCACTCGAAGAGATTGACCAACTTCACGAACTTTTTGATAATGAATAAACAGCGTCTCATTTTTATTCTCGCACTTTTTGTGGGAATAAGTGGTGCTCTTTACTTTAGCCCACTCTTACAATCTCCATTTTTGAATCTCTCTACGACCATAAAAATAACCTATTTAAATCAAATAAAAGCACTTAATGATTCTTACAGCAAGCATATTTCACAAAGCCAAACCATCGCTTATCTCCAACGTCGAAATGCTTTTTACGAAAAAGAACTTTTAACACTCCATCAAGTAGCCGATGAATATCAAAATCTACTTCTCGAATACAACAGCACTTTCCAAACACAACCTTCGATTAAGCTGGTAAGAACACTATCGTATGTGCGTATGGGTGATCCTCATAAACTCTGGATTGAAATGGAAAACTTTACATCAAACCATGTTTATGGACTGCTGTATCGTGGAGTAGTAGCAGGGATTGTTGTTTCACGAAATAAACGTCCTATAGCACTTCTCAATGGTGATTCTAAAAGTTCTTACGCGGTATCCGTTGGAAATTCTCAAGCACCTGGAATTGCTAGAGGGACAAATTCAAGACACCTTTTAATCGAATTTATTCCTACGTGGATTCCTATTGCCATCGGTGATGAGGTAACTACTTCAGGATTGGATCAAATTTTTCTATCAGGGCTCAAAGTTGGAAAAGTAATCTCAATTTCACGCTCTAGCGGATATCAAAATGCTACCGTTGAACCTTATTTTTATGCTAAGAATCCCACATATTTTCATGTTATTACGAAAGCAAGGTAATACTATTTGATGTTACACATTAAAACGAATGCATCCGTTTTAATGGCAGGGACAAATGTCCCTATAACCCCCTAAAGCTACAAAAGCTACGCTTTTGAGAATTTCTTAAATTAGCTTTTAAGTACCTTTACTCTATAATCAACAAATTTTTTGACAAAGGGACAACATGCCAAAACGCGACGACATAAAAACCATTCTCCTTATTGGATCTGGGCCCATCGTCATCGGTCAAGCGTGTGAATTTGACTATTCTGGTACACAAGCCGTTAAAACACTTAAAGAGTTAGGCTATCGTGTTGTTTTAATCAATTCTAATCCTGCTACCATCATGACCGATCCAGAATTCGCCGATCGAACTTATATCGAACCTATCAAACCTGAAATTATTGCTCAAATTATCCGAGATGAAAAAGTAGATGCTATTTTACCTACGATGGGTGGTCAAACAGCTCTCAATGCTGCTATGCTCATGTATGAACAAGGTCTCTTAGAGGGGATAGAGTTTCTAGGTGCCAACCCTACAGCAATCAAAAAGGGGGAAGACCGTCAACTTTTCAAAGAATGTATGATCAAAATAGGGATGGATCTACCCGTCTCATATTATGCTTATAACATGGATGATGCGATGAATGCAGCGGAGGCCATCGGATTTCCAATCATCATTCGTGCTTCCTATACTCTTGCAGGAGGTGGTAGTGGTGTTGCTTATAATATTGATGAATTCAAAACTCTAGCACAAAGAGGCCTTGACGAGTCTCCTATTACTGAAATCCTTATCGAAGAATCCTTACTAGGATGGAAAGAATATGAGATGGAAGTGATTCGTGACCGTGCTGACAACTGTATCATTGTTTGCTCTATTGAAAATTTTGATCCTATGGGTGTCCACACTGGTGACTCTATTACTGTAGCTCCTGCCCTAACTCTCACGGACAAAGAGTATCAACGCATGCGCGATGCATCCTTTGCCATTTTACGTGAAATCGGTGTCGATACAGGCGGATCCAATGTCCAGTTTTCAGTTGATCCTAAAACAGGGCGTATGATTGTCATCGAAATGAACCCACGTGTTTCTCGCTCCTCTGCATTAGCTTCTAAAGCTACGGGATACCCGATTGCAAAAGTAGCAACACTGCTGGCGGTTGGATTTACTCTTGATGAGATCACCAATGATATCACGGGTACACCTGCTGCATTTGAACCAGTCATTGACTATATTGTTACCAAAATCCCACGCTTTACCTTTGAAAAATTCCCTGAAGCAGAGTCAACGCTCACAACAAGTATGAAATCAGTTGGTGAGGTCATGGCAATCGGACGCACTTTCAAAGAATCAATCCAAAAAGCACTATGTTCTCTTGAAACTGGCTTGTGTGGATTTGATCCTATAGGTGGAGATTTGGAATTTGTCCAACACGAAATTCGTCGCCCAAATTGTGATCGTATTCTCTATGTAGCCCAAGGGTTCCGTATGGGACTCAGCCTTGAAGATATTTTTGCTCTTTCTAAAATCGATCCATGGTTTTTGACCCAAATTCAGGAGATTATTACTGAAGAAAAAACCATTTCTATGGCAACACTTGCTAATGAACCACAATTACGTCGTCTAAAAGCAGATGGCTATTCCGACAAAAACATTGCCAGACTTATCACCGCCAATGGTGAGCAGGCGTCTGAAAATGATGTATACAATGCGCGTAAATCATTAGCAATTGCTCACGAATATAACGAAGTTGATACCTGTGCAGCTGAGTTTGGCTCTCTTACACCTTATCTCTACTCAACTACCAATATTTCACGTTTGGGTGCGCAAGAACCTCGTCAAAGCGGTACAAAAAAAGTGATGATTCTAGGTGGAGGACCTAACAGAATTGGTCAAGGAATCGAATTTGACTATTGTTGTGTCCATGCCTCATTTGCCCTCAAAGAGATGGGAATTGAGACTATTATGGTCAACTGTAATCCTGAAACTGTGTCAACAGATTATGACACCTCAGATGTTTTGTATTTTGAGCCCATTGATTTTGAACATGTTCGTGCCATCGTTGAACGAGAACAGCCTAATGGTATTATTGTCCATTTTGGAGGACAAACTCCTCTAAAACTCGCCAATGCACTACACAACATGGGTGCCAATATTGCAGGTACTTCGGCTGAAGTAATTGATTTGGCTGAAAACCGTGAGAAATTCTCTCAATTTGTGGTAGAACAAGGGCTTAAGCAACCAGAAAATGGTATTGCAATGACTAAAGAACAAGCCTTTGCAGTCGCAGCACAACTAGGCTATCCTGTCCTTGTACGCCCCTCATATGTATTAGGTGGCCGTGCAATGCGTATCGTCTATAATGAAGATGAACTACGTACCTATATGGATGTAGCAGTATCTGTGAGTAATGATTCTCCGGTATTGGTGGACAAATTCTTAGACCAAGCAGTTGAACTTGATGTCGATGCGATCACTGACGGACAAGAAGTCTATATCGGTTCCGTCATGCAACACATCGAAGAAGCAGGAATTCACTCAGGTGACAGTGCATGTTCACTGCCTCCTGTGAGTCTCTCAAAAGAGATTCAAGATGCTGTTGAGCAACAAACCAAGAAAATCGCATTGGGTCTAGGTGTCATCGGACTGCTCAATATCCAATACGCTATTTATAGAAATGAAATCTATCTCATCGAAGTCAATCCAAGAGCATCTCGTACAGTACCATTCGTCTCCAAAGCCACAGGAATACCACTGGCTAAAGTCGCTACACGTGTTATGGTGGGTGATACTTTACGCAATGCTCTCAAGTTCTACGACAACTACGATGTTGTTATGGAAGAACATGGACTACTTAAACCTCGTCTCAAAGGACACGTTGCACTTAAAGAAGCAGTTTTTCCATTTAACAAGCTTTACGGCGCCGATCTTGTCCTCTCTCCTGAAATGAAATCTACGGGTGAAGTCATGGGAATAAGTGATAATTTTGGGGTTAGTTTTGCTAAGAGTCAGCTCGCTGCAGGTAATAAAATCCCAACATCTGGAACCTGTTTCCTCTCATTTATTGAAATGGATAAAGTACACGCACCTGAGATTGCACAGGGTCTTCATGCTCAAGGGTTTACTCTAGTAGCTACTCGTGGAACGCAAAAGATCATTGAGGCTGCAGGTGTTCCGTGTGATGTCGTCTTGAAAATATCTGAAGGGCGACCTAATATCGAAGATATGATGAAAAATGGTGATATTACCCTCGCCATCAATACATCAGATAATCAGACTGCTAAAAAAGATGCAGAAGCTATCCGCCAAACTGTTTTACGTTCTAGCATCCCCTACTTTACTACGCTCAGTGCAGCTCGTGCCGCTATTGAGGCTATGGGCTACATGGGGGATGATAGTTGGATGAAACCGCGTGCTTTACAAGAATTTCTAAAAAATTAAGCCATGTCAATCATCCTTGCTCAAACGGATACAACCGTAGGCTTTCTCTCCCAAGATCCTACAGCTCTTGTAGCCCTTAAGGGCCGAGATAGTACCAAACCATTTGTTAAAGTTTTTTCTTCATTCAAAGAACTCAACAAAACTCAAAGAGTGCCCCTTGAACATAGGACTTTCGTTAGACATGCTAAAAAAACAACCTTTATTATCCAAAACAATGCCTATCGTGTGGTTAAAAATCATCCCCATGCTAGACTTATTGAACATTATAGATGGCTATACTCTACATCTGCTAATGAAAGTGGCAAAGAATATGACGAATATTTTTGTCGAACTAATACTGATATTATTATCGAAGATTCAAGAGGATTTATTACCTCAAAACCCTCTAAGATACTCAAACTCACCTCTACACACTCTCAAAAATTACGATAGGAATTCCAATGAAACATATAATTAGTGCAAAAAACATTCTTTTAGGCTCAACAGGAATCGCTGTATTAGCAGCTCTTAGCGGATGTCAAGGTGCGCCCCAAGAGGAGTCAAGTGCCCAAGAAGAAGGGAAAAACAAGTTTATCGTAGTTGAACAACTAAGTAGCGGTAAATACGTCGTCGTCGAAGAGATGCCAACTACTGGTCCTAGCCGTGCCATTATCAAAGAGACCGATGAAAATGGAACAATTCATGAGAGAATCCTAACCGAAGCTGAGATGAAAGAGCTTGCCGACCAAGAATACAAAAAAATGGAAGAAGGCAAATCGGAACTCAACGAAGAACCAAAAAGCGAAGGAATGGGACTTGCGGGAACAATTTTAGCAGCTGCTGGTGGAGCATTGCTAGGAAATATGATTGGAAATGCCCTCATGAATAATAAAAATGTTCAACGCCACAATGATATGTCTAATCGTTCTGCCTATCATCAATCCAAGAGTGGAACAGGTGCATCGTCTGGAAGTGCTAAAAAAAGTTTTTTTGGTAACTCAGCTAGTAAAAGTACTGGCTCATCCAGCAGTTACGGCGGATAACTCATGGTATCTCTCACTCCCATTTCACCCATCAGTGATGCTATTCTCGAAGAGATTGGTTTTTCATGGCACACAGATGATGATAACAGCAAATATGTCGCCAATGAACTTGTCAATGTTACTCCTGTTGAAGCCGAAGCCTATTATGAAGCGGTCAACGAATTATACGACATGTACGCCACAGCTGCTCAGCACGTTATCGACAACAATCTTTTTTTTGATCTTGGTATCCCGTTTAATCTCATAGACGCGATTAAAAAAAGCTGGGACAATGATGTTCACTGGCATCTTTATGGACGATTTGATTTGGCAGGAGGAATTGATGGACATCCTATCAAGCTCATCGAATTCAATGCCGATACTCCAACCGCTTTGTTTGAAACAGCTGTTTTACAATGGGCATTGCTCAAATCCAACGCTATGGATGAAGAACAACAGTTTAATAACATTCACGAAGCACTTTGCGATAATTTCCGCCGCCTCATCACTCTTTTTGATGACCCTCAAACCTTTGAAGAGCATTATGATGGATGGAAGATTCTGTTTAGTTCTATGAGTGGCAATGCTGAAGAAGAGCAAACGGTTCGACTGTTGCAACAAATGGCTATTGATGCAGGATTTGAGACGGGATTTGAACCTCTTGGGGGAGTTAAATTTGATGACGAAGGGATTTATGATAGTATGGATGAACCCTACGAATACTGGTTCAAACTCTTCCCTTGGGAAGATATTGCTATTGATGAAGTCGAACTATGTACGCAACTCTCCACCATCATGAACAACCAAAAAGCAATTATCCTCAACCCCGCCTACACACTGCTTTTCCAATCCAAAGGTATGATGAAAATTCTGTGTGACTTATTTCCTGACTCGCCCTATTTACTCAAAACTTCTTTTGAGCCACTCACTGGAATTAAACAAGTGGAAAAAAGGATGTTTGGACGCGAAGGAGCAAACGTAAAGATTTTGGATGAGACTAGAACCACTCTCGAAGCCAACAATGGTCCTTATAGTAACTTCAAACCAATCTACCAAGAGTATGTTGAATTTCCAAAAGATTCCAAGGGCAACAGCTATCAAGCAGGAGTATTTTTTGCGTACGAAGCATGCGGATTAGGGTTTCGCCGTGGAGGAAAAATTTTAGACAATATGTCCAAGTTTGTCGGGCATATACTTAAGTAGTATTAAGTGGTCTTTTTTTGATTGAGCCTCGCTTGTAGCGTATTGGAAATATTCATAAGCGAAAAAGTGACGATAAAAATCATCAAACCTGGGAAAAAGCTCACCCACCATGCGATATCAATCACCTCTTTACCACCGCTCAAGATACTTCCCCAGCTCATTTGAGGAGCAGTAATGCCTAGCCCTAAAAAAGACAATCCTGATTCTGCCAAAATCGCTCCACCTACTCCAAAGGTAAAGCTGACTAATACAATAGGTGCTAATAGTGGTGCATAATATTTCATCATGATTTTAAAAGGGTTCATATGTGCAATGTGTAAAATCTGGATAAACGGTTTTGAAGCAATCGCAAAACTCTCCGAACGTATAAGCCGAGCTGTTCCCATCCATCCTGTCACGCTGATAATAAAGATAAGTACCCACACCGATGCATTGACATAGCTTACCAATGTTAACAGTAAAAAGAGTGTTGGAAAAGTGAGGAATAAATCGACTATTACAATAAAAATCTTATCATATCCACCCCGAAGCAATGCTGCACTAATACCATACAAAAGACCTATTAAAGTGGCTAATAGTGCACTACCAAAGCCAATCAGGAGTGATACTTTACCACCTTCAATTAGGCGGGCAAAAATATCTCGTCCGAGTCTGTCAGTTCCAAACCAATGCAATGACGAAGGTGAAAGTAAAATGGAGTCTTTATCAAAAAAAGCGGGGTCAACACTGTAAAAATAAGAACCAAACAAGGAAAATAGAATCACGCCGCCTAAAAGGGCGACACTCAACAAAAACATTACTGTTTTAGCCCTAACAATGTTGTCATCATTTGATCTATTGTGGTAATCACTTTTGCAGCAGCACCATAAGAGGTTTGATAACGAATAAGATTTGCCATCTCTTCGTCAATACTAACTTTGCTGATTGAATCATACTCTTGCTGGATTGCATTAAATTGTGCGGTTACCGACATATTGCTAATGATAGCAGAGTTGGTACGCGTACCCACACGAGTGACGATATTATCGTAAAACCCATAAATCGTATCGGTACTAGTCTTATTATAACTCTCTTTGAAATCAACTTGAGCAAACTGTAATTGCACCATATCCAATGCTGTCTGATTGTCTCCAGCAGCTGGAGATTTATGAGCATTAATTTTGGAAGAATCAGCCTGGAATGAAGCAGAAAGTTCAATATCAGCACCATTGGCACCATCAAAAAATCGACTTACACCTGTAACACCTGCAAAATTTGTCCCCTTGTCTTCAATAGCAAAACTGTATCCTTCATTCGCATATTGACCCTTAAGACCGATACTGAAAATATTACTTGTCGTTGCAAAGGAAACATTGAGCATATCATCCAAATCATTTAGCCCATTGTTATCAGCATTGTCATCTTTTTGAGCCTGAAACTGTTCCACGATACTATTAGGAGTAATACCATCACTCATCATAGCTGTTGCATTATCCATCACTGTACTTGCATTGATAGAAACAGTACGTCTCCCTACTTCATTTCCATCAATATCATACGCTACAACATCAAAGGTTCCTGCTTGAAAATTTTCATCAGTACTTAATAATGCTTGATCTTCACCAAATGAAAGTGTATTAGACTCCATCGCATTAGTTGCAGATTGAGCATAAAGGTTATTAGTAGACTCTATCAAGCCTTTAGTAAAAACATCCATTGCATCAATCGTCTCTTGCAAAATACCATCATCAAAGGATCCATTTTCATTAATTAAGCTCCCACGAAGTTCAATCAGTGCCCCAACTTCACCACCTTTAATTCGATCAGCTATAGAGAAACGAACTCCATCTTGACGCTCATAATAAATATCATTAAACTTACCAGAATTGTGACTATCATCAATCCCAATAGGGTGAAAACTCGATCCATCAATTAGATTAAATCCTCCCACTTGAACCGTATAAGCACCACCTTCTATAGCAATATTACTATCCACATCCATAGCAGAACTAATACGGCCAGCAAACATATCTGCCCCTACAAGCTTTGTCAACGAGAGCTCAAGCAAACCTCGCTGATCACGTAAATCATTTGCATTACTTATCCCTTCACTTTCCGCCAAACCAATCGCCTTATTGAGACCTGCAATTTCTTCCGCTATACGGTTAACTTCTTCAATAGTGACCTTAATCTGATCATCCATAGAGCCTTGTAGCATCGAAATCTGTGTACGGGTCTGCCCAATATGCTCACTTAATACTTGTGATGTTTGAGCCAAAGAGACTTTAACAGCAGCATTTTCGGGATTAGAAGAAAGCGATTGCCAAGAGTCAAAGTAGTTTTTTAAATCCTCTTTGATCCCAACATTATCGATATCAGGAAAATAACTCGAAAGCTCCTCAAGATTTTTTTTCATCGTATCAGAATATTCTTTGTTTTGTGCACTTTGCGTATAACGACCATACACAAAAGCATCAAATACTCTAGTGATTTCTGTCACTTGAGTGCCATTACCACGCTGACCAGGTGCAATGCTAATAGGTTGAGCTTCAGAAGTTACTACTCGTTGGCGTGTATAGCCTGCTGTCTCTGCATTAGCAATATTGTGCCCTGTCGTATCAATAGCAATTTGTGCGGCATTAAGACCACTATATCCAATACCAAGTGCATTAAAAATAGATGCCATTTTACACTCTCACTTTCAAAAACGATGCTTCTTGCGTTGCAATAGTACGATAACCATTCATCTGAGTAGGTAGAACTTTTTCAAGTAAAGCATTATAGAACGCACCAACACTTAATACCATCTTGGCATATTGCTGATTGACTTCATGCAAGGTAAATAGCTTAGATTTAAAATCTTCTAGCTTTTCATGCTCACTATTGTTGAGTAATTCTACCAATGATTTTTGAGGATACTGAGTCATTAGTTTTGCAATCTCATGATCAATCATTGCTTTTTTTTGCTCAAAGCCTTTGATCTTTTCCTCTTTAAGTTCCAAACGATCGAATTGCGGAGTATGTCGTGCCTCTTTGATATCGTCAATATCCTCTAACGAAAGAGCAATTAATTTATCTAAATCTTTGAGGGCATTTTCCAACTGAAGCGACAACATGACTATTCTCCTAAATATCCCAGATTATGGGAGCTACACCAGCTCTTGCGCAATGCGTTTGGCTAGCGTCTCAATATCGACACGATAGCTTCCGTTGTCAATTGAGGCTTTTAGCTCATCAACACGGCTCGTATCACCTTGTTTGGTTACTGTTTGAGAGGACTTCTCCTGCTCTTTAAGTTTCGTACTTGAATCTTGATACGCTCCTCGAACGGTGGCGCCATTGATAGATGAAATCATAGTGATTCCTTATTTTAAAGTTTATAGTAATATATAACTTATATATCGACAAAACCCTAAAAAACTTTACTCTTTTTCCACCTTTTGACTTAAATGTTCAAACAACATTTGAGAAAATCCAAAACCCCCTGCACTTGCGTTTGAGAGCTCTTCGCGGTACATAGATTTAAATATTTTTTCACCTGGATCCTTTGATGTAAACAAATTTTTTTCATCCTTCATTGCCTCATCAAGCATCATCTTTACAATAATGGATTCAAACTGATCACATTTCTCACGAAGGACTTTGTCACCTTCTTTAGTACCAATAGTTGGAACCGCTTTTTGATAACTAACATGAGCCATTTCCATTAGATTACCTCCAACTCACATGAAATGGCACCTGCACTTTTCATCGCTTGGAAAATAGAGATCATCATTTTTGGCGTAGCACCTAGCTTTTGTAGAGAACGCGCGATATTAGCAACAGTTGTTGTCCCTTTTTGTGTATACACCTCATTTTCATTCAAACCTATGACCAATGAGTTATCCATAGCAACACTTCCAGCTGGTTTGGAGACTTCATTTTGTGCCAAAATTTTGACGGTTATTTCGCCTTGAGTTACAACTACTGGTTTGATTTCAATATCAACCCCTGCCACAATTGTACCCGTTCGTTCATTGATAATAATTTTTTGTTTTTGCTCAAAATCAAAAGAGAGACTCTCTATATCAGCGATAAACCCTACCATGCTTTTGTTTTTAGGACGATTTACCATGATGGTACGAGAATCAATAGCACGTGATGTATTTTCAGTAAATTTGTTATTTATACTGTTTTGAATCGCCATTGCATTAGCAAAATTAGAAGTTTTAAGAGATAGCGTAAAACTCTCTTGATGTGCCAAGTCTTGCTCGATTTCACGCTCAATCAATCCTCCTGCATAGACCATTCCAGCAGTTGGATGTGATTCAGCGCCTGCACCTTTGTCATTCTTTCCACCGATGCTGACAGGCCCTTGCGCAAGAGCATAAATCTTCCCGTCAACCCCTTTGAGAGGAGTCATCAACAAGGTTCCGCCTTCTAGGGATTTTGCATCCCCAATAGAGGACACTGTTACATCAAACGCATCACCTTGGCGTGCAAAAGGGGCAAATTTAGCCGTAACTACAACTGCTGCGACGTTTTTGGATTTAATATCCACAGGATTCATATCGATGTTCATCGCTTTGAGCATATTAGCGATAGATTGTAGTGTAAATTTGGATGTTGTACCATCCCCAGTTTTTTTCAGACCTACCACAAGAGAATACCCGATAATCTGATTATCACGAACCCCCACTACATTGGCAACTTCACCGATACGTGTGGCATTAAGAGAACTTAAAAGGGCTAAAAAAAGAGCTAGTTTTTTCATCAAAATCCTTTGGAATTACCAAAGAATAAGCACAAACTATTCCATGTAAGAATTATGCGTAGTAACTAAGTGATGTTTTCCCGAATTTTTTAGATTTAAAGTGGCTAAAAATCCCAATATGCTCTGGCAATTCTAATCCGGTCATGTGTTCAACCACGATTAGCTTGGCAGTAGAAAGTGATAAAGAGGCAATGAGTCCGATGGTTTTGTCATACACATCCTCAAACCCTTCTCGAATCGAAAATGGGGGATCTATATAGATAAAAGCGGCTTCGCCCAATGTTTCAAGGTGCTTTTTTACCTGTGCGATGTTGACAAAACTATTCCCTTCTACCACTTCACATGCTTTTGGATCAGTGAGAGAGATATTGTGTCGTAGCGCACGAATGGCATCACTATCTTTTTCCATAAAAATGATTCTTTTGGCACCACGGCTCAATGCCTCCAGTCCTATGGAACCACTACCTGAAAAAACCTCTACCATAGTACAATCGATAACATCAAACTGGATGGTGTTAAAAAACGACTCTACTACAATCATTTTGGAACTTCGGGTTGTCTCTTTACTGGGGAGCTTGAGGCTTTTACCTTTGAACTTACCTGCTACGATTTTTTTGGTAAATGTTTCACTATTTTTCATAAAATGCTCTTACTGCTTTGAGGATATTGGTTTGGTATTCACGGGTGAGTTTTTCGATATGATGTTCCAAAATCTCAAATCCAACACGATTATCACTCTCTTCATCTACTCGTTGATAAGCAGGTAGAGACGCAGATAAATCTTTTAAAGAGTCTATTTTTTTGCGCAATGAGTCTAGTAATTGTGCTTTGGAAAAGGGCTTGACAAGATTACTTTGGGCATTTGACGTGATAAAAAACGTAGGATATTCATCATCGGCAATCATCTTGTCTCGAATCACCATATCGCATTGACGTTTGGAGCTCAAATGCCCCTCTAAAAACAATTCCAAAGAGCGTTGAAGCAAAGGTGAATCACATTGAACCGCTATTTTCATATTCCCTCGCCTCGTAAAAATTGCCGTATTTTAGCATAGAAAACCCCAGTGTCGCTCTAAAC
>CAMBHX010000036.1 GCA_945867285.1 Sulfuricurvum sp. IAE1 | reverse complement strand
TTCGCATCAATTAGATATTTTATCCCTTAAGGAATTAATCATTATGTTTGAAACAATTATTGGTCTTGAAGTTCATGTCCAACTCAATACAAAGTCTAAGCTTTTTTGTTCATGTCCTACTAGTTTTAACGCAGTTCAAAATACTAATAACTGCCCTATGTGTCTCGCACTTCCAGGTGCATTGCCAGTCTTGAATCGTGAAGCGGTACTTAAGGGTGGGATGTTCGGGACAGCGGTTGGTGCGACTATCAATCGCACGAGCTTTTTTGACCGTAAGAGTTATTTTTACCCTGACAGTCCCAGTGCCTACCAAATCACACAGCTCTATACCCCAATCGTTGAGCATGGCAATCTCGTTATAGATTTTGATGATGGTAGCACTAAAACGATTCGGGTTAACCGTGCCCACCTCGAAGCCGATGCGGGTAAAAATATCCATGAGGGGGCTACTTCCAAAGTGGATTTGAACCGTGCGGGAACACCGTTGCTTGAAATCGTCTCGGAGCCCGATATGCGTAGTGGTGATGAAGCAATTTTGTACCTCAAAAAGCTTCACTCAATCGTACGTTATTTGGACATGTCGGATGCCAACATGCAAGAGGGGTCGTTTCGTGTTGATGTAAACGTCTCTATTCGTCCTCGTGGGGATGAAAAGCTCTATACTCGTGTAGAGATCAAAAACATCAATAGTTTCCGATTTATTCAAAAAGCCATAGAGCTTGAAGTGGCTCGTCAGCGTGAAGCGTGGGAAGATGGTGTGTATGAGAGCGAGATTGTTCAAGAGACACGATTATTTGATCAAACAAAACAAGAAACCCGTTCTATGAGAGGTAAAGAAGAAGCCGCTGATTATCGCTATTTTCCGGAGCCTGATTTACTCAAAGTGGTTGTAGATGATGCTATGTTTGCAGATATGTTAAATATTCCAGAGTTACCTGATGCTAAAAAAGAGCGTTTTGTGCAGGGATACGGGATGAGCGAATACAACGCTAGCGTTTTGACGGCAGACTTGGAAACAGCACACTATTTTGAAGCGATGGTAGAGCATGGCGCAACACCTAAAAATGCTGTCTCATGGTTGAGTGTTGAACTTCAAGGACGGCTAAGTGGTGGTATGGGCGCATACGAGTCGTGCATCACTGCTAACATGTTGGCACAGTTGGTGAAACGTATTGATGATAATACTATCAGCGGAAAAGCGGGTAAAGAGATATTGGATTATCTATTGGCGAATAATGGTGGTGACGTTGATGACGTTATCGAAAAATTGGGTCTTAAGCAAGTGAGCGATACGGGTGCACTAGAGGCATTGATTGACGAGATATTGACTACTAATGCTGACAAAGTCGCAGAATACAAATCTGGAAAAGATAAACTTTTTGGTTTTTTTGTCGGTCAAGCGATGAAAGCGTCCAAAGGCTCAGCCAATCCTAATACGCTGAATGAAATTTTACTCTCCAAACTGGCATAAGCAGTCATCATGTTTGGGAGGATGATGGTCGCAGCCGCTTTCTTCTTGCATGCCTATCAACCTTATCAAAAACTTAAAACTTTTTTTTATAACTTTTTAGAAAATCCCCATTATCAGTATAAGAAGTATTTTGACTTTTTTATGATGGGACTTATCTTCTTAAGTGTCTATATTCTGATTTATTCCGTTAAAAATGAACTTTCAAATCAATGGCTTGTATTTAATAATTATGCTATTTCATTGATTTTTTTAACTGAGTATTTTTTACGAATATGGATATACAGTGATAATTCCAAGATTATTATCGACCAATATGAACATGATTTATTTATGCATCGCTCTTTTTCATCTACGGTGGCACTCAAGGCAATTATTAAACAAAAAATCAAATTTATGACATCGCCTATGGCTATCGTGGATGTTTTGGCAATAATGCCATTTTTTCATGAGTTTAGAATTTTTCGTATTTTTGTCCTCTTTCGGGTATTGAAGCTGTTTCGTTATGCCAAAAGTCTTCGCCGTCTCATCTCTATATTGTCGAGCAAAAAATTTGAAATCTTAACACTGGCAGTTTTTGCAGCTATCATGATTATGATTTCTTCAGTATTGATTTATGTGATGGAAGCGAACAATCTTGAATCCAAAATCAATACACTTCCCGATGCATTGTATTGGTCGGTAGTAACAATTTTTACCGTAGGATATGGTGATATAGTTCCTGTCACGTCAGAAGGTCGTGCGGTGGCTATGCTCATCATCGTCTCAGGGATTGCGGTAATTTCGGTGGCAACATCGATTGTAGTATCAGCATTTACGGAAAAACTCGATGAGATTAAAACAGAGAGATTGATTGACGAAGTGAGTCGCTTGGAGCGATTTTATCTGATTTGTGGCTACAGTGCGTTGACACATGAGGTGATACGAAAATTGCATAAAAGAGATTTGCCGATTGTTGTATTGGAAAAAGATTTGGCACTAGTTGCTGTGGCTCGTGCACAAGGTTTCTTGGCACTTGAATATGATTCAGCATCACTTGAGACGTACCATACGGTAAAAATTCATTTTGAAAAACAAGTCGAAGCTATTATTTTATTGCATGAGAGCGATGTTCTCAATATTTATGCCGCTTTGACAATACGGGAGTTGACAAAAACCATTCCGCTTTTTTCAATTTTACATAGCATTGAGAATCGCAAAAAACTGACTCTTGCAGGGATTCATTCGATTGTCAATACTCATGAGCTTGTAGGGTTAATGAGTAAAATTATCTCGTCACAACCTGTTGCGTTTGATGTTATGCATGCATTGCGTTCCGAAGAGACACCTACTGTGATTGATGAAGTGCGTCTGGATATTGGGATGGAAGAGAAGTTTTATGAATTATTACATGAGCCATTATTTTATAAACGATTGAGTGTTTTGGGTATTTATAAATTCTCGACACAAGCATTTTTGTTCAACCCCAGTCAGCTAGAAGGGATAGAAGTAGGAGATGTGGCGATTATCGTTGCTAATCGATCGTTGATTAATGAGTTTCGTACTAAGCTACACAGGAGAGTTCGACGATGAAACAAACGTGTGCGGCAGTTTTTGGATACAACTCATACTCTAAAGAGGTGATAAAAAACATCAAAGACAATTACGACAATATTGGTATTTTTGTCCTAAGTGATGAGGAATTAGTATTGGCGCATCATGATGGTTTGATGGCTGAAAAGTTTGATCTTAGTGATGATTGGAAGAGTATTGAAGAGCGTTTTGATGTGGAAGCATTGGTGGTGTTTTGTACTCTCAAGGATGATGCTCAAAATGTATTTTTGATTATATCGTTGCGTTCAATCTTTGATAAACTCTCTATTGTGGCATTAGCTCAGAATAACGAGAGTATGTTAAAAGTCAAAAGTGCTGGGGCTAATAAAGTAATGCCAATTTTGCAAATCGCAGCTAGTGTCATTGGTGATATTTTAGTCAAACCTATTGTTACAAGTGTACTTCATGATGTATTATACGAAGACAGTGATTTGAGTATTATGGAAATGATAGTTTCCAGTTCGTCTGCTTTGTGTGGGACCCATTTGTACGACACTCATTTCAAACGCGATTTTGATGTGGTCTTATTGGCAATAGTGGATCATGAGATGGGGGCAACGTTTAGTTTTGCATCGCACGGGCATAATCATCATATTGATACAGGAGACGTTTTGGTGGCAATTGGATACAAAGAGAAATTAGAGCACTTAAAACGTTATGCGCAAGGAGAAATATCATGACAATTGGTGTTGTGGGTGCAGGTAAGTGGGGTGAAGCGCTTAGCTTTGCATTGAGTGAGAAAAATGATGTGATTATCACATCTAGAACGAAACGAGATTGGGATAATTTTAAATCTTTGGATGAAGTATTGGCGTGTGAGTATCTCATTATCACCGTTCCTGCACAACAAGTCTCACAGTGGTTGAGTGAAAACTTTGAAAATCGCGGACAAAAGATATTGGTTGCGGCAAAAGGGATTGAAGCCTCCAGCGGAAAATTTCTCAATGAGATATATTCTCAATATGTTTCAGAAGATAATCTGGCATTTTTATCGGGCCCTTCTTTCGCAAGCGAGGTGATGTGCTCACTTCCTACAGCATTAGTAATCAATTCAGTATCGTCTAAAACTGCCTTGGAATTATCTGCTTTGTTTCCAAGATTTATACGTACCTATATCAGCGATGATGTGATGGGTGCTGAGATTGCAGGAGCGTATAAAAATGTGATTGCTATAGCAGCAGGTATTTGCGAGGGATTAGGATTGGGACATAATGCAGCAGCATCACTAATTTCGAGAGGGCTTGTTGAGATGCAGAGGTTTGGTAAGGCTTATGGTGCAAATGATGAGAGCTTTTTGGGACTTAGCGGCGCTGGGGATCTATTTTTGACGGCAAGTTCACCTATGTCACGAAATTATCGTGTGGGTCTGGGTCTTGCAAAAGGAAAAACTAAAGAGGCTGTGTGTGTAGAGATAGGCGAGGTGAGTGAGGGGATAGGGACAGCGTATGCGCTACATGAGATAGCGGGTCATAAAAACATCTATCTTCCGATTGCGCATGAAGTCTACGCTATTTTAGAGGGGAAGTCTCCTCAGCAGAGTTTAAAAGATTTATTAGAGAGATAAAGGAGAATCATGTTAGTTCACATCGTAATGTTTCAATTTAAAGAGGAAAATAAAGAGGCTAATATGGCAGCGGTCAAAGTAATGCTTGAGGCGTTGCCTTCTAAAATACCTAGCCTCAAAAAAATGGAAGTCGGTATCGATATTAGCAAAGTAGAGCGCTCTTTTGATATGGTTTTAGTGTCCCATTTTGATGATCAAGAAGGGTTGGATAGTTATGCCCCCCATTTGGCGCATCAAGAAGTGGTTAGTGTTATCAAAGAGGTGACGAATCTCTCCAAAGTGGTTGATTACTTAATTTAGGAGAAACTATGGGATGGACGTGTCAACATGATGAAAAAGGGTTTTGTAAACTCTTAAAGGTTCCTTGCTTGCCCGGAATAAAGGGGTGTACAATTAATAAAGGTGCTGAGGTCGTTTTTACAACCGGAAGTTATGAAGAGGACAAAAAAAATGAAGAACGAAAAGAGATTGATTTCGCTGCGCTTGCACGAAGTAACTAACTATTTTTGAGTGCTTCAATCTCTTCTACCTTCTCCTCTATCGTGAGGAGTTCATCCACTTTTTCTTCGTATATTTTTTTGGTGTTTTCCAGTTCTTGAGCTAATACGGTAATGCCAATTTTTTCATATTTTTTGGGATCCGCTAGAGAGGTGTTGAGTTCATCTATTTTTGCTTCAAGCTTTTCAATTTCGAGAGGGAGCTTTTCCAGCGCTTTTTGCTCATTAAAAGTGAGTTTGATGGTTTTGAGTTTAGTGTCTGGAGCAATTGTTATATTGGCGGGTTTGTTGGCAAATTCAGTTTCCATGGCTTGGATTTCCAATAACTCTTTTTCATCATCGAGATATTCACTGTAGGGCTTGAAGCTCTCTTCGATTGTTCCATCTCCTTTGAAAATAAAAAGCTTTTTAGCGATTTTATCGACAAAATATCGGTCGTGACTCACCAGTATGACAGCACCTGCAAAGTTCTGGAGTTTTTCTTCTAGGATATTGATGGTCGGAATATCCAAATCGTTGGTGGGTTCATCCAAAATGAGACAGTCTACTTTTTTGGTAAATAGTAGTGCTAAGGCAACACGATTTTTTTCTCCACCGCTTAAACTGCCCACTTTTTTGTCCAAAAACTCCCGTGGAAAGAGGAAGTTTTTGAGATAACCGTAGACGTGAAAATCGGCTCCTTGTACATCGACACGATCACCACCATGAGGACAAAAAGTTTCGATGAGATTGAGATTGTCATCGAGCATCTCTCGATGTTGATCAAAATATCCAATAGAAAGTTCACCCATTTTGATGAGTCCGCTGGTGGGTGCCAGACGTCCTAATAGAGCTTTTAGTAAGGTTGATTTGCCACTTCCATTAGGTCCTACGATAGCAATGACATCTTTTTGTAAAATCCGTGTGGAGAAGTTTTTGATAAGTTCTTTATTGCCCAGCGTTAACCCGAGTTTTTCGACTTCAAAGAGCATCTTTTGGCGATTTATCCCCTCACCACGATTAAAATGTTTTGCTTCACGTTCTAACTCGAGTTTCATTTTTCGGATTTTACTGGGGTTGCTCTTGGCATCTTCTCGCAGTTGTAAAACTCTTTGCTTACGCCCTTCGTTACGTTTGAGTCGTGCTTTGACACCGCGTCGTAGCCATTCGTTTTCGCTTTTGAGGAGTTTGAGGAGATTGTCATGCTGTTGAGCCATGGTACGTAATAGCTCTTGTTTTTGTTCCAAGTAGGTACTGTAGCCGCCGTTGAACTCCCGTAGGGAGCAATCTTCTACTTCGATAGTCTTCGTGGCAACTTGGTCGATAAAATAACGGTCATGCGAGATAAACAGCAGCGTGAACTTTTCTTTGAGTATCAGCTCTTCTAGAAACTCCACCATATAGACATCCAGATGATTGGTGGGTTCATCGAGCAATAAAATATCAGGTTTAAGTAATAGTAGTGATGCTAAAGCAACACGACGCTGTTCTCCACCGCTGAGGAGGGTGATGTTTTTGGTCTCATATTCGGTGAGCATAAAATGGTGCATGATACGCTGGATCTTATCATCCAAATTCCATGCATTGTGATGGTCGAGAAACGTTGTGAGATGGGATTGTTCGGTGAGAAGTTCGTTATTGTCGAATTGTGTCGCTAAAAGGGTTGAAATTTCATCAAAACGGATTTTTGCGGTACGTAATTCCCCTAAACCTGCCTCAACCGCTTCTCGTACAGTGTGGCTAACATCAAATTGAGGAACTTGTGAGAGCATTTTTATCTCTAACCCTTGTCGGGTCATACGTTCGCCCTCATCAGCATCCAAAGAGCCGTGGACGATTTTCATCAAGGTTGATTTGCCGCTACCATTTTTCCCGACAATGACCACACGTTCACCCTCATCGATATGAAAGTTGATATTTTCTAAGATTTTTTGCGCTTCGTAGTGCTTACTAACATTTAAGAGATCGACGAGTGCCATAGATTATTCCGTGGGTGTTGAGGTGGTAAAACAGGTGTGTTTAGATAGATACCATGTCGCAATAGCGTAATCACTATATGAGTATTCACGTTGAGAGGGTGGGATAGAATCTTGGATGAGTTTAGAACGTACGATTCCAAAAACAATAAAACCAAGTAGTAGTGCTCCAATAGCGATAAACCAATCGGTTTCCAGTACAATAATAAAGGCCAGCACGTAGTTTCCAAACTGTAGTGCATATCCTAAAATACGTGCCAAAAAGCGGCACTGTCGTGTGGGAAGTGTTGGAGTAGGGTCAAGGTGAAACGTAAAGTTTTGATTATTCATAAGGGTAATTATAGCCAATTATTGATGTTAAGCACGAATCGGCATTATGTCACTATTTCACGGGGTTAATTTCTACTCAAATCGGGACGCTTATTGACACCGTCTATGAAATCTGTCAAAATGAGCCACTAGTCAAGCCTAGACAAGATAAAATTATTCAAATATGTTGAGAATTTTTTAACCTATCTCATTAATCCAAAGAACAAGAAGTGTACGCTACTCTATGCTAAAAAGGGAGTTTTGAAATGTTGAATTGGAAAGAAGTTGTACGATTATCACGAGAGGGAAATGTACCCCCAGTAAAACGAGTGGAAAAAACAACGTTTGAATGGCGAGAACAATTGAGCGAAGAACAATATCGTGTCACACGAACAGCAGGAACGGAACGCCCGTTTAGCTCTGAGATGTGTACCAAGTTTGAACCTGGTATTTATGCGTGTGTGTGCTGTAATGCGTTGTTGTTTAATGCATCGGATAAATTTGATTCAGGTACGGGATGGCCATCGTTCAATCAGCCTTTGACTCCCGAAGCGATTGCCTACAACAGTGATGAAAGCCATGGGATGATTCGTGTGGAGACGGTGTGTAATGTCTGTGATGCACATCTAGGACACGTATTCCCCGATGGTCCAGCACCCAGTGGATTACGCTATTGTATCAATGCTGTCGCATTGAAAAAAGTCGGATAAATACTGTTTTTGCTAGTGATAGCAACAAAACGCTTTTCCGACTAAGTTCAAACTTTTCATGATGAAACTCCTATGTGAGATTCAAAAATAGACGATTGTTGTTATTAACGCTTTGTTTTTCAGAAGGTGGAAGAGGCTAGGGATGGGATGGATGTGCTGGTGCGAGGATTTTATAGTGCGGTAGTTATCTTCGCAGCAGACTCACCGAAATAATAGCCTTGTAAATGTGTTAAGGGTAAATGTTTGACATAATTGTAGATATTATCGTTACTGACAAATTCAGCAATGGTTTGAATATTGAGTTGGCTTGCAAAATCAATGATTGTTTTAGTTATAATTTGTGATGTAGTATTGGCATGGATGGTCCGGATGATGGAACCGTCAATTTTGATGTAATCAATATCCAGTTTGGTAATGTAAACAAAATTAGAATATCCAGCACCAAAATCATCAATGGCAATTTTAACACCATATTTTTTTACTTCGGTGATAAATTGATTAACGGTCTCATAATTCTCAATTCCTTCGGATTCTAAAATTTCAAAAATAATTTGATGCGCATAGGGAGAATGTTTTATGGTATCAACGATATAATCATTCATAAAACTATCATTGATGTCTTCGATGGAGAGATTGATAGAACATTGTATCAGTGGGTGATGGGGCAGTTCTTCAATAACCTTATCAAGCATGATTTTTGTCAGCTGATGGTACAGTCTGACTTTTTTAGAGATTTCCAAAAATTCGATCGGAGGGATAATAGTTCCATCTTCTTCGATAATACGAATTAATGCTTCATATTTCTCTACCTTTAAAGTCTTAGCATTAACGATAGGTTGATAAAAAGGGAAGACCCTGTCTTCTTCAATGGCGTTTCGAAGACGTTTAATCCAAGACAAATTGTTCTCATAATCCTCTTTAATATGAAAAGCTTCATCGTAATAAAGATAATTTTTCCGTGTTTTTTTCGCAAGTTTCAGTGCCATATCTGCATAGGCTATCGCTTCTTTTTTATCTTCGATTTGATTCTCATCAAAATTACATCCGGCGATACCGATAGTGACGTTCAAACTGATTTCTTGATCGGCCACGGTGAATATTTTTTTATTAAGATGATGAGACAGGCTGGTGATGCATTGAGATATTTCTTCTTGGCTGCAGACACTTTTTACGAGAATAACATATTCATCAACAGGAAGCTTGTAGACTGTTGACACTTTCATTGTTTTCGCATAACTAATCAACTCAGTAGCAAAAGCGATGAGAAGTTGATCCGCAAGCTTGTGTCCATAAAAACTATTTACCTCTTTAAAACTGTCAATATTGAGTAGAACAATATGAAAGGCGGAAGTAATATCATCAATATCGCTTAAAAGTTTTCTTCGGTTAGGGAGGTTCGTAAGGGGATCATGCTTGGATTCCATAAGCTCTTTATTGAGCTGATGCAGTGCAGTCATATCGCGAATACTTACGAGTATGCGGTGAATTTTTCCTTCTTGATTGTAAAGTGCTTGAACATTTTTGGAAATATGAACGATGGAACCATCTTTTCGTATAAAAATAGTTTCTTGATCGTTGCAATGACCACAAGCTTCAACATTTGCCATACATGTACCCAAGATACTGAGGTTGCCAAGATGGTCGGTAATGGATGTTCCATACAATTCATTTTCAGTATAGCCTAATATCCTGCAAAAAGCAGGATTGACATACTGAATAAGCATATCCATATCAATTGTAAACATACCATCGGGAGAATGCTCGAGAATTTCTTGTAAACGAACACTTTCCAATGTAGGTTGCGACATCTAAAACCCTTTCTAGAAAGCTACTGCTAATATGATAAGGATTGTTTGTTTAAATAAAACTAAAAAATATCATTTTAATTACATTTAAGTTATTAAATGTGACTTTATATCAGTGAGGTACTGATAATTTGGATACGAAAAAAGTCAGTACTCGATTGTGTGAAGAGCTATATGCACGCACATATCGTATCTTCATAGGCAGATGAGAGCATTATTCTTTGTCCGTTTTACGGATAATATAGACAAAGATAGCAAAGACCAGCAGTAACAATGCAAGTGCTCCAACCAGTGTTGATGCATAGGGTAGATCTTTGTAGTTATGAAGTGAGATTTTAAAGACCACCAGTAGTGCTTCAATAAGTAAAGCGATGATAATAGAGACTGAAAAATTGAGTAATGTTTTGGGGTTAAACGTATTACTAACATGTTGTGTTCGTGGGATAACTTCTTGTTCTACGATAGTTTTGCCCAAATCATAAACTGCCAATCCCAGAGTCAAAGCAATAATCGGTTTAAATACGGCATCAATAGAGAGAGGCTCAGTTCCGAACAAATAGCCCGCAAAGGTATAAAATCCATAGAGGACAACAAAGACGCCAAAAAATAATAATCCTCCCCCTATGAGTAAATACGAGGTTCGATTGAGCAGCTTAAAGAGGTCGTTTTTTTCGATGAGATCAAATCGTTCCAGCAGTTTACGCAGTCTAAAATCCAAAAATAGATATCCGTCACCCACAGTATAAATGACCGTAATACACAAGTAGCCAGTAGCGGTGGAGATGTAGGGTTCACTGATGAAATATCCTTGTTGGATTTTTGATTCGTCAACCAAATATGACCTGTCAGCACCGATATGTTGTTGGTCTTGGGTAGTGGCATAGATGTTGGGTGAGTTCTGGACAAATCCTTCGTCGCATTTGTAGAGTAACTCCAATGAGGGAAATGTTTTATAGAGACGTTCTATGAGTCCCGTGTTGAGAACTTTTAAATTGACGTTCCCCAAAGTAGAGAGGATGAATTTTTGTATAAATACAGCATTGGCATGATAACTTTTAGCTAGATCTTGCATGACTTCCTCCTGTAATATTTGGTAGTATTATAATGAAAATGCAGACATCTAGATGATTATAAATTAATCAATAGCTCAAAAGAGCCCCCAAAGCTTTAAACGCTACAATGCCCCATGCAAAAAATAATTATAAATCAAAAATATTATGGTTCAGTTGAAGTGCCTGATAATGCCGCTGCTGCACGTGTTGTATCAAAAGTATGTATCGCATTTGGGACTAAAAAGTCTATTGATATTGGACTCATTATCCCCTCTTATCGTCAAAAACAGCTCGAAAGTTATCAAAAAGGGGGAGCAAGGGCGGAACTTGAGGATATTGAGCTGTTTATAGAGCTTGGAAAAATGATTGGGTTCAATGTTGACGATGCAGTGAAGCTAAAGAACTCGATCGAACTCACCAACGATATTGCCCATAATCATTACAACATTTCAAAACGCTTGACCCTCATTAACAAGGAACATGCTACCAAAGCCAATGGTGACTATCTATTTTGGGATATCGAAAATTTTTCCAACATTGGTTCGATGTTCAACGATGTAATCGAAAAGTTTGATCTGCCCGATGAACACATCTATGTAGCAGCCAATCCTGATTCGCTTTATCTGTTTCGCAAAGAGTGGGAAGCGGAGCTGTATGACTATAAAAAAACGCTCAACTCTTTTAATTTTACCAAATGCAATCACGGTAAAAACGTTGCAGATGATATATTACTGGAACATTTGAAAACATTGGATTTAAAAAGTGCCAACGTCTATCTCCTCTCGTTTGATCGAGAGCTCAAAGAGCGCTTCTTGCAAGCGTGTCACGAGAGCTGTAACCTTTATATTTTGGAAAAATGATTTGATGCTGTTGTATTGATAGTATGGATAATATTGAATACAATATCTTGCATTAGAATGCAAAAAGCACAAAGATATGGAATGGGCGAATAGATTTGTCGCATAAATCTAAATTTTAAGGGCTTCGGATACAATATGCGTAACTAATACTTGAGAAGATTTTGGAGTTTTGCAGGAATAATCTCAGAGAGTTTCAGCTCGAAGCTGATACAGTCAAATATCTTGAGCGATTCGACACCCTCTGAGGAGTGATAAAATTATACAGTCAGGCAACTTAAATGAATCATAGGCATTTCAAACAAATATTATTAGCTAACAATATTGTACCCACACGGTATAGCGAGACAAAAATTGCCTTGCAGCTCGTCCGTCAAAAAGAAAAATTCATTCTCGAAGACAGTGCTAAAGCTTTGACACACAATAAAAAAATAGTTCCTATAGGCAAACATTACACTGTTGCACAATATTTTGAAGAGATAAAAAACATCACGAATCAGTATTATTGGCTCTATATTCAGATTAGCCAGTTTGAGGCGTTTTTACGAACATTCGTCAATCACAGAATGGTGAAAGCGTATGGTACGCAATGGCATCTTGATCCCGTTATGGCAGATTTAAAAGATTTCCAAACCTCAGAAATACGAAAAACATTAAAACCGTCTCAGGCACTAAACAGTATATCTTTCGGAACACTAGAGCTGGTATTTTTAAATGGTTCGAGATTCGGGAATATCTTTGAAGCATTCATCAAAAAAGAAAAAATACTTGCCGCCGATGGTAAGCCGAAATATGGGAATAAGCAGCAAATCAAAGGGCTATTTTCTATTATCAGAAATGCGAGAAACGATATTTGTCATCATCGCCGTATTGGGGAGAGTATTAAATCAAACCCGAAATACAGTAAGCAACGAATGAGCAAATCAGATGTTGTCAATGTACTGAATGATTTGAAAACACTCTTAAGCTACGATGATCGGTTTGATGTTCAAGCGATACAGCTTGAGTATAAAAAGATTTAGATAAAGTAGACAGGCTACTTTATACATGTTCACTTTTCGCGAGACTCAAAGAGCGATGCAATGAATCGTGTCACAAAAGCTGTAATCTTTATATTTTGGAGAAATGATTTAATGCTGTTGTATTGATATTGTGAATAATATTGAATACAATATGTTGCATTAGAATGCAAAAAGCGCAAAGATATGGAATGGGTTTGTGTCTATTGAAGTAGCCTGTACCTTTTTTCTGTTGGTGCAAAAACATATATTGACTATCAGAATGTTTTAGCCAAAGCAAAGCCCTCGTCAAGTACTATCCCAAACAATTCAACACCAAGAGCCAACATGCACATAGACCTAACGCAGGGTAACATTAAGCAGCATATCGCAAAACTAGCTGTGCCTGCTGTAGTAGGGTATTTTTTTCATACGATGTTCAATGTTACTGATACTTTTTTTGCTGGACTTGTTTCGACTCAGGCGCTCGCAGCGCTTTCTTTGTCGGCCTCTGTGTTTTTCATGGTGCTTGCCATAGGCATAGGAATGTCAGAAGCCGTGACTTCTTT
>CAMBHX010000035.1 GCA_945867285.1 Sulfuricurvum sp. IAE1 | reverse complement strand
ATGGGTAGCCCCAACGATATTGCAGGAGCTGTTTATTTTCTGTGCACCGAAGAAGCGAGTTGGATTACCGGTCAAACCATCATTGTTGATGGCGGAACCACATTTAAATAATGTTCAATATTCCTAACACTCTCGCATTTATACGTCTTTTCATCGCTCCGGTGATGTTTTGGATCATACTCACCCCACAATTTTTTACCGATAATGGTTGGGATATTTCGTGGAGTTACTATACAGCATCACTACTATTTGTCATTGCCAGTGTCACCGATTTTTTCGATGGTTATGTGGCACGAGAACTCAATCAAATCACTATCGTAGGCTCCATTCTTGATCCACTTGCAGATAAGATGCTCACGCTAGCTGCTTTTTTGGGTCTCATGATGATGGGAGATGCAAACGTTTGGGCAATCTATATCATCATTGTTCGTGAGCTTTTTATTACAGGATTGCGTACTCTAGCTGTTTCAGAGGGGATCGATGTCAGTGCATCCATGGCAGGTAAAATCAAAACCGTTGCTCAAATGGTTGCCATTGGTTTTTTACTCATGCACTGGAGTGGCGGTGAAGGATTATTATGGATTGCAACAGCTTTAACTCTCTATTCGGGAGCAGAATATTTGGTTGGATTTTCAAAAGCTTATAAAGGAAAACTCTAAATGAATATTGCTACATCCATCCTAGTTTTATCTCTCCTGATTTTTTTGCATGAACTAGGGCATTACAGTGCCGCACGATTTTTTGGTGTCTATGTGGAAGTGTTCAGTATCGGTTTTGGTAAAAGAATAGCCTCTTTTAGAGCATTCAATACTCAATGGCAACTCTCACTTATCCCTTTGGGCGGTTATGTCAAGATGAAAGGGCAAGATGATAGTGATCCTACGTACACCAGCCGTGATGACGACAGTTATAATACTAAAAAACCATGGCAACGTATTATCATCCTTCTAGCAGGTCCCTTTGCTAATTTTTTAACCGCATGGATGTTATTTTTGGCTATTGGAATAAATGGGCCTCAAGCACTTTCTCCCATCATTGGTGAGGTGCTCAAAGATTCTCCAGCACAAACAGCAGGATTACTCAAAGGGGACATCGTCACTGCAATAAATGGTACATCAATCACCCAATGGGATGAACTCTCCGACTTGATTAAAAACTCTGAGAGTACAATCACGCTTACGGTGGAACGTAATAATACTCGACAATTATTACTCTTAACACCAAAAATGTCTGAAACTACCAATATGTTCAAGGAAAAAGTTCAGCGTCGCATGGTTGGAATTGCCCCATCAGGCAAGACACACACTTTAGAACTTGACACACTTCAATCCCTTGATTATGCCTCTACTCAAACCTATGAGATGTCTTTTCTCATCTTTCAAAGTGTTCAAAAACTCATTACAGGTGTCGTTCCAGCCAAAGAAGTAGGAGGAGTAGTCAGTATTGTGCAAATAACTGCAGATGCCACAGCTTATGGCTGGATTAGCCTCTTTTTCTTTACAGCACTCATTTCTGTCAATCTGGGTGTCTTAAATTTACTCCCTATTCCAGCACTGGATGGTGGGCATATTATGTTTAATCTCTACGAAATGATTCGACGAAAAGCCCCCAGCGATACAGTCATTGCCAATCTTACCATTGGAGGCTGGGTCCTCTTACTAGGTCTCATGGTTTTAGGGCTTTACAATGATATTACAAGGCTTGCACAATGACACAACTCCAACTAAAACTTCACTTTGACACCATCATTGAACGAGTCGAAAAAGCTCGTCTTAAAGTCAATGACCATCATATTGTCAAAATCGTAGCTGCTAGTAAATATGTTGATACAGATGCTATTGAAGCACTTTACCAAATTGGCCAACGAGCATTTGGAGAAAACAAAGTACAAGATTTAGCCCTGAAATCTGCCAAGCTCGATATCCTTCCGTTAGAGTGGCACTTTATTGGATCGTTACAAAAAAATAAAATTAATCAACTTATTGCACTCAACCCTTTTATGATTCACTCACTTGACTCTTTGGAGCTGGCATTAGCACTCAATGAGAGACTTTTACGTGAGGGAAAAACAATGCGAGCACTTGTACAAGTCAACTCGGCAGGTGAAGAAACAAAATCAGGCTTAACTCCAGATGAATTTTTGGATGTTTACGCTCAAATTAGCCAGCTATGTCCAGCACTTAAACTCCAAGGTATTATGAGTATTGGTGCCCTGAGTTCCGATACTAAAGTTATTCAAAAAAGCTTCGAAACTACCCGTTCTCTTTTTGAAAAAATTCCTACTGCCACCGTTTGTTCTATGGGGATGAGTGGAGACTTTGAGCTTGCTATTTCATGTGGCTCAAACCTCGTAAGATTAGGCTCCATCCTCTTCACTGATACTAAACGTTAAAATAAATAAATTCATCTTAATATCATAAAAAATCTCTATCCAGAATCTAATATGACAATAAACACTTTTTGTGATTCATCATAAAAAGTGATACTTTTATGATATAATTTCCATCTATAAAGCAGTATAATTTAAGCACTAGTTGAAAGTTGTGGGGGGGGTAGTTATTGGACTTAAATAGAATTCGCCTCCGTGCCACTTTTTTTTCCTTAGGGGTGGTACTATTGCTAAGTACTTTTTTTGTTTATTCTATCTATCAAGACAAAAAGCGTGTTTTAGACGAAAAAACCTCCTCTCATCGTGAACTACTTAAAAATGCTTATGATCTAGCCATCGCCGAGACTGAGCAGGGAATCAACTATCTCACCTACAAAATGATGACAGACAGACATATTATTGATGCTTTTGAAGCGGGAGAGCGTGACCAACTCTACGCTCTTGCCCTGCCCTATTTCAAAGAATCAAAACTACGCAATGAAGTAGATCTTGCAGGATTTATAAAAGCCGATGGTACCCATTTTTTACGTTTGACACAACCCAAGAAATTTGGTGATAATATTACCAAAAAACGCCCAATACTAGCAGAAGCAATTCGCACTCAAAAACCGATTGTTTCATTGGATGTTACTATCTACAATATTTCTTTGGTACGTATTATCCCTATTTTTAAAGATAAAAAATTTTTAGGTTTATTACAAGTTACTGCCGACATATCACGAGTCCAAGATCGTCTCGATTCTCATTCTGCTATCAAAAGTGCGATTGCCATTGACACTGAAACACTCAAAAAACTCTTACCTGACAGTAATTTTATACAATATTCCACCCATTCAATTGTTGAATATAACGATGACTTATTCAAAAAATTTCCAACAACTTATAACTTCCCCTATTCTATGAGACATACCGTAAATGATAAGACCTATATTATTGCTACCCGTGAACTAATGACCTATTCAGATAAACCTCTTGCAAAATTGATTTGTGCCTTGGATATTACCAGTGATGAAAAGGCTTATGAACAAGAAGTGTCAACCCTCATAATTGTTAGTGTAGGATTATTAATTTTACTAGGAGTTATTTTAAATTTTGGTTTCAAATCTCTAATTGAGCGTATAAATAAACAATCGGATAACTTTAACCTCCAACTCAAAACTCAATTGTATACTGATAATCTCACTGGACTGCCTAATCGTAAAGCATTGATTGAAAAAATCCATCAACAAAAAAATTTAGGTATTATTTTAGTTAATATTGATAATTTCAAAGAGATTAATGATCTCTATGGACACGAAATTGGGGATAAGCTTTTACAAAAATTGGGAGACCAACTCTCTATACTGTCTGAAAAAAACTTTTTATCAGCTTACAAAATGCACTCAGATGAGTATGCTATGCTACTACAAAAAAATGTGGATCCAAGCGAATTTCATTTTATGGCTCAGACAATTTTAACTACACTTAATGGAACATGCTATGAAGTGGATGGAGTTAATATTTTTGCCACGGTTAGTATGGGATCAGACTTATGTGTGTCTGAAAATTATGATCTCATGGGGCATGCAGATATGGCACTCAAAAAAGCCAAAAAACAAAGTGTTGCTTATCTAGCTTATAATGATTCGTTACACATTAAAGAAGAGTATCTCAACAATATTATGTGGAGTAAAAAGCTTAAGGATACAATTGATTCTAACAGTTTTATTCTGCA
Organism: Sulfuricurvum sp. IAE1; assembly: GCA_945867285.1. Taxonomy (GTDB): domain Bacteria; phylum Campylobacterota; class Campylobacteria; order Campylobacterales; family Sulfurimonadaceae; genus Sulfuricurvum. The sequence goes on along the minus strand of CAMBHX010000035.1, from coordinate 10,080 downwards.
CTATCAAGGCATTCACGATGTACAAACACGTGAAATTTATGAATATGAAGCTCTTGTTCGCATTAATGGAATCAATGGAACCATTATTTATCCAGCCCAATTTTTAGACATTGCCAAAAAAACACGTCTCTATCCTTATATAACCCGGTTTGTCATTCGTACTATTTTTCATCAACTTCATACCACTCCTCATCGCTACTCCATCAATCTATCCATCACCGATATATTAGATCCAGAGATTCAAACGATGATTTATGAACTGCTCTCTCAGTCCAGTGACGGCAATCGTCTTATTTTTGAAATATTAGAGAGTGAAGGGATTGAAAATCATGCGGAAGTATCCTCTTTTATTACCAAGATTAAAACATTTGGAGCAAAAATTGCTATTGATGACTTTGGAACGGGTTACTCTAACTTTGCTCACATCATGCGTCTTAATGTTGATTTTATCAAAATTGATGCTTCACTGATTAAAAATCTTGATGTTGACCTTAGCGCCCAAGACATTGTTGGAACCATCGTTGAGTTTGCTCACCGTCTTAATATCAAAACTGTTGCTGAATTTGTTCACAATGAAAATGTCTACAATGAATGTATAGAATTAGGCATTGATTATCTTCAAGGCTATTACCTCAGTCATCCAAAACCTCTTTGATTGCTCTATTGCAGGAGAGATCAGCTCAACACAATACTAAACTTCTTTTCTCCATTGCTATCTTCAAAAATAATATCACCACTATGTGCTCGTGCTATTTCACGAGAAAGAACTAATCCAAGTCCATTTCCTCGCTCTTTGGTACTCTTAAACGCCTCGAACAACCCTTTTTTATCTACAATTGCAATTCCGCTATCCACAATATCAAAGTAATGGAAGCTTGCACTTTTATTATGACTTAATACAATATTCCCAGACTCATTCTCATCAAGTTCAATAGCATCGATGGCATTAAAAATAAAATTACTAAACAACATGACTAATAAATCTAAATCTCCATCCAATTCAAAATCATCAACTGGAAATTCAAAAATAATCTCTTTAGAGTAACTGTAGTACTCTATAGCACCCAAAAGCTCACTCTCAATATTTTTCCATCTTAATGAGGTCTTTTGCACACTAATGCCTTTAGAAAACATAAGTGTTGCTTTAATAATACGTTCAATACGGTAGAGTGATTTTTGGATTTCAGTGACAATAGGTCTATTTTCAGGAATAACCCGTTTTAGGAGTGTAGAGGTCAAAAGAGCAATGGCTCCGACAGGATTACGAATCTCATGAGAGAGATGGGCTGCCATTTGGCCCATAGTCGCTAGATTTTCTTTGCGTTTTTGATCGGTTATGTCCGTAGCACTCAATAGATATTTTTCGTTATGATGAACCGATTTGATAAGATAAGAGCGCTCTTGAAAGTTTACCTCATAATCTTGCTCATCCCATCGTAACGTCTCAAACAGCTTTGACAATGTATTAGCTTGAGAATTTTCTAGAAAGACTGTTCCATCACCTTCCACAATCCAAATCGCATTAGGCAAAAACTCGATGACTTGCTCAATCGTATCTTGAAGATGATTGTACGACGCCCGAAGACTGACGTATTCCTCTTCGATTTTATACGTTTGATCAATGAGTGTTTTTAGCTCGAGTGCGCTTAGGGACTCCTCCATCAATATTTTCCAATACTAACTAAAATTTGATATAGCTCATAAGGGTCTTTTATCCCACACAGTTCTCGAATAGAGTGCATGGCAAGTGTAGGTATCCCCACATCAATCGTCTCTATACCCAGTTTTGTCGAGGTGATAGGTCCAATCGTAGAACCACACCCCATATCACTACGAGTGACAAAACTTTGGGTATTTAATCCCAAACTTTTCGCACATTGAACCAATCTCCCCTGTGAGAGAGCATTGGTAGCATAGCGTTGATTGGCGTTGATTTTAACCACCACACCGCCATTGAGGACAGGAGAGTGCTGTTCATCATGTTTTGAGGGAAAATTGGGGTGTTTCGCATGGGCATTATCGCACGATACCATCAATGATTGGCGTATAAGGGTCGTAAATTCATCACCACTAATTCGAGACAACACCTCTTCTAAAAACGTCCCCCCTGCTCCTACATGCGAATCACTGCCAACCTCTTCATGATCCATACACGCCAAAACCATAGAAGTATCAGTGTCGATAACGGCTTTCATCCCGATATAACAACTCAGTAAATTATCCAACCGTGCTACCGATATAAATTCCCCATCAACTCCTACGAATGAGCCTTTTTGGGTATCATAAAACGACAGTTCGTGCGCCAAAAGTTGACCATTATCTACACCAGCTTCGTGTAAAATCCACGCTTCAAAATCAAAATTCTCATTACATCCAATCAGTGGCACAATATCCGTTTGTGCATTAATACTGTGAGAAGTGTTTGCATCACGATCCAAATGAATTGCTAAAGAGGAGATAATACCTATAGGGCGAGCTACATCAATAATTTGAGAATGACGTACTCCAAGATTGTCTACATACACAATACGCCCAGCCAAACTCAAATCACGATCAAACCATGGATTGAGCAACACCCCGCCATACGGTTCAACCCCAAGACGTACCACACCTGCCACACGTGTTACAGGATTAGGCTTTAATCGCAAGTTTGGCGAATCCGTATGAGCCCCCACTACTGTACACTTTTGACCCAGAGGGTAAGTAAAGGCTATGATTGAAGAATCGTTTCGAGTAACAAAATAATTTGTTCCCTCTTCAAGCTCCCAGACACTGCATTCATCAAGCTCACAAAACTGATTTTCTTTGAGTCTTTTTTTCATCTCATCGACTGCGTGAAACGGTGTTACCGATGCATCAATAAAGTTCAATAATTCTGTGTTAAAGTTTTGCATACATCAAACCTTTTATTTTTTATGCTACTTGTAGTCTTTTAATATTATTGATTGCACTTTTTTCCTGCATATAAGCTTGGTACAAATCAAAATTATCCTGCAAAGTCATCCAAAACTGTGGAGTCGTTCCAAAATACTCTGAGAGCTTAAGTGCCATAACTGCACTGATACCCCGCTTTTGGTTGTAGAGCTCACTGAGTGTCTTAATTCCTACATCGAGGTCTTGTGCCATACGCGCTTGTGTCAAGTTAAGCGGTTCGGCAAATTCGAGTTTGAGGATAACACCTGGATGAGTGGATGGTCGTATCTCTTTCATCTTTTTTTCCTTTAATGATAGTCTGTGATATGTACATCATACGCATCTTTTCCGTCAAAGCGAAACACGACACGAAACTGGTTATTGATTCGAATACTCATATATCCCGACAAATTGCCTTTTAACTCTTCGAGATGATTGGCAGGAGGGATACGTAAATCTTGTTTTTCTTGTGCGGCATCGAGCATATCAAGTTTGATCTTGGCACGCATCATAAGGGTGATAGGAAATTTTTTACTATTCTTTTCCCAAAATAGCTTCTCTGTCTCTTTGCACTTAAATGACTTTATCATATAGATATATTATCGCAATACGATAATAAAGTCAATTCGTTATTCCGAATCCAACTAAGATATAAAAATGTTACGTATACCATTCGTATAGCTATATTCTGTGTACATAATGGTTTGTTGGCATAGGATACATATCCGCTAACGAGTAAAGCGATTCCAGATATTACATACACTGGCATAACCCAAAATACCATACTTTTCCTTTTAGCTTGGGATTCCAATCTATATAGGCGAAGTGCCAATAGAATGAATGACGAGATCTATTTCAATTCACCCCAATGATTTCCAATATGCATCGACGTCTTGAGAGGTATTTTCAAAGGGATGATATTTTCCATAATCTCTACAAATCGTTGTGCCAAAACATCTACGTGATTCTCATCCACTTCAAAAATCAGTTCATCGTGAATTTGTAGTAACATACGAGCACTTAAATCTTCATCTCGAATCAGGGTATCAATCTTGTTCATCGAGAGTTTGATGAGATCGGAGGCGGAGCCTTGAAATACTGTATTGACCGATTCACGCTCGTATGCCGCTTTGAGCATTGGTGTAGCGGAGGCGAAATCAAAATAGCGTCGTCGGTGCAACAATGTCTCTACATATCCTGTCTCACGAGCCTGCTCAACGATACCACTAAAATAATCCTTAACACTAGGAAATGATTGGAAATATTTTTCGATAATCTCTTTGGCCTCTTTAGGTAAAATCCCCAATGTTTCAGAAAGTTTCTTGGCTCCCATTCCATAGAGTAATCCAAAATTTACTGTTTTGGCGATATTACGCTTTTTAGGCGCTTCTTCCTCACCAAAAAGTGTAATAGCAGTCTGAGTATGAATATCCAACCCTTCATTAAAAGCACGGATAAGCACTTCGTCACCACTAAAATGTGCCAACAATCGCAATTCAATTTGTGAATAGTCAATTCCGATAAGTTTTTTACCCTTTGGAGCTACAAAAGCTTCACGAATACGCATCCCCAATGCTGTTTTGACAGGGATGTTTTGCAAATTTGGGTTTTTAGAACTTAGTCGTCCTGTTGCAGTTCCCGTTTGCACAAATGAGGTGTAAATACGAGAGTGTGCATCCGATTTCGCAAGGGCTATTAATGGCTCAATATAGGTAGAAAAAAGCTTGTGATATTCACGATACTGCAACAACAATGGTATCGCTTCATGGGCATCTCGTAACCCCTCCAAAACAGATTCATCCGTGCTGTAGCCCGTTTTGGTTTTTTTGGCGGTTGGCAGCCCCAGTGTTTCAAACAAAATCACCCCAAGTTGCTTGGGCGAATTGAGGTTGAAAACTGTACCACATACCTCATGAATACCCTGTGTCAAGCTAGCTATTTCACCAGCTACTTCAACCTTGAAACGTTCTAATGTATCAACATCAACCGCTATTCCCTCTTTTTCCATTCCTAACAATGTTGACACAAAAGGAAACTCGACGCCCAATGCTTCATCAAACGCCTCTTTTCCCCCTTTGAGTATCAATTGCTCTTTCAATACTTCAAAAAGTTGATACGTCACAAACGCATCTTCTCCTGCATACGCACACGCATCCTCGATCGCAACACTAGAGAAATTATCCCCACGCTTGACCGTATCTTTGAAATGGATCATCTCACGGTTCAACAGTGAACTGGCCAGTGAATCCATCGAAAAAGATCGATTGGAATCACCCAGCCATGCCAATACAATCGTATCAGCATAAATAGGCAAACGCTCTACTTCTAAAAATCGAGTTACAAAATGGAGATCAAATTTGAGATTATGTCCGATGATTTTACCCTTGAAAATCTCCACTAGCGCTTTTTTAGCCCCCTCTTTGGATACTTGATTCCCCACACCTAAATAGTTATGACTCATCGGAACATAATAACCGCAACACCCATTCAATGCAAAACTAAAACCAACAAGTGTATCAACATGAGGATTTAAACCTGTCGTTTCCGTATCAAATGCTACTAGCGTATCTGCTGTTATAGCTGAAACAAGCGCCAACAAAGTGTTGTCATTATCTAATAAAACCGTACTGCATTCAGATGTAGTTCTCTCTTTTTCTTTTTGCTCCAGAGACATCAATAAATCATTTTTTTTCTTTGGAGGGTATGACGGGATGTCATTTATCTTAGAAACTTCCCGAGACTCTTCAAACAGTGCTTTGGCTTTAAGGGTGCGCAAAACCGCATTCATCTCATAATGGACTAAATCATCATAAATAGGGTGAAAAGGGTTATCAAAGTGCATCGCAAATTCAGAAAAATCAAGATTTTCAAATACATCATCTTTGAGACGTACCAATTCACGGGAACGAAAGGCATCATCTCGATACGTTTCAAGTAGCCCCTTAATCCGAAGTGGGGTCACTTCATCCAATCTATCATAGAGTGTATCAAGAGTGCCAAACTGAGCTAGGAGCTTTTGTGCAGTCACTTTTCCTATCCCTTTAACCCCAGGAACATTATCAGCCGTATCACCAATAAGAGATTGGTAATCGATAAATTGACGAGGATGAACCCCATATTTTTCATCACAATGATGCTCATTCATCACTTTTTTACTGATAGCATCAACCAGCACAACCTTATCATCATCGATAAGCTGATACAAATCCTTATCATGCGAGACAACACGAACGTTAATTCCCTGAAGTTTTGCATGATGAACTACTGAGGCTATCATATCATCCGCTTCAAAACCACTTTGAATAAGCGATTTATATCCCATCTTGTCAATCCACTCGATAGCAATTGGTAGTTGTTGTGTTAGTTCTGGAGGTGCAGGAGAGCGATTGGCTTTATAGTTTGGATCGATATCATTACGAAAACTAGGCCCCTTGGCATCCAATGCAAAGATGAGATAATCGCTACTGTGTTCTTTGTGCAGAGTTGCAATGAGATTAATAAATCCCGTCAACAATCCCGTAGGAAAACCATGACGATTTTTGAGAGGAGGAAGAGCATAAAAAGAACGGAAAAAAAATCCGAACGTATCAATAATCGTAACAGTTTGACCAGCCATACTTTATGCTAAATTCTCAGTCACCATATTGATTGCCTTTTGAAGAGCATCAACATTGAGTCCAGCCTCCTGCGCTTTTTTTAAAGCCTGTGTTATTGCACGCTCACTTAAAGGATTATTAATCGGAGCAACCGTTTTGATAATATTTAAAACAGTTGAATATTCTATGAACTCTTCAGGGGCTCTGGAAGGATTATCAGAAAACTCGATCATTTGAATAAACTCACGATCAAAATTCCAGTGTGAAAAAATGGCAGCTGATACTTCTGCTGTTGTAGCTCCAACAAAACTATTCTCTACAATTGAAATATCCAAAGCTGTTTCAATATCAGATTTAAAATTAGTTACCAATTCTTCTTGAATAATATCACTTGCAATAACAATTTTTCCACTCTCTTGTAAAAATGCTGCCAAAAAAAGCTTGTCAGCTTTATTACGATCGATAGCGCTAAACCATTTATGAACCAATACAGCCTGTATAGAAGAAACTTCTGCAAAACGCTCTGAACTAATTCCATAAGGCTCCATATCAACATTGAGCAATTTTCGCACCGAATTACCCAACCCGATCGAGCGAGTCATACTCATCCCAAAAAGTGAAACCGCTTGAGACACATTATTAATCTCACGTCGCAATGAATACAGTGGAGAATTGGCAGCTTTAAGTAAGTTTGCCACAATCATAGGATCACCTTCAACCGTTTTTGTCAAATCATCAATTGATGAGCTGGGATCGCTACAGACACGTTGCATGTCAATAACTGTCTTTGGAAGAGGTGGAAGAGATTTAATGCTATCAACCATCGAATTTTTCATATGGATTTCCTTGTTTTTATAATTTTAATTTATAATTTTTTCTCGAAAAACTCTGCTTCTTCCAGTTTTATGAGTATTTTAGGGATACTTATCCCTACAACCTCTTTGGTCTCTTCCTAAAAAAATGGGTAACTTCTAAATTATTATACCCTATTTAACTCAATTGACAAATATTTTCCAGTAAAACTTCCAGTTTTTTCCCAATTAGCTGCAATGTGCTCAGGAATACCTTCATCAACAAGAAGTCCGCCACCACTTCCTCCTTCAGGTCCCATATCAATGATATAATCAGCATTTTTAATCATATCAAGATTATGTTCGATAACCAACACTGAATTACCAAGCTCAACAAAGTTATGTAGCACTTTTGTCAAACGATTAACATCGTCAAAATGCAATCCAGTTGTAGGTTCATCGAGAATATAGAGAGTTTTTCCTGTATCTCGACGACTCAATTCTTTTGCAAGTTTAATCCGTTGCGCTTCACCGCCTGAGAGGGTAACAGCATTTTGTCCCAACGTTATATAGTCCAATCCAACATCACTAAGCGTTTGTAAAATCACTTTAATTTTTGGAATAGGGGCAAAAAATTCTAATGCCTCACCAACACTCATATTAAGCACATCTGAAATCGCCTTACCCTTATACTCCACTTGAAGTGTCTGAAGGTTGTAACGACTACCATGACATGCATCACACTTCACCATAATATCAGGTAAGAAATGCATCTCAATTTTGATTTCACCCTCCCCTTGACACTTTTCACATCGTCCACCTTTGACGTTAAAGCTAAATCGTGACGTCGTGTATCCACGGATTTGTGCCTCTTTAGTTTTGGTGAAAATAGTACGGATTTCATCCATAACCCCTGTATACGTTGCAGGGTTGGAGCGAGGAGTGCGTCCAATAGGACTTTGATCGAGATAAATCACTTTGTCTAACTTCTCTAATCCATCCACTTCAACCCCAGCAACACGTTTAATCTTCCGAGCATGATTTAAAATCTCTCGACTCACTGGTAATAGCGTTTGTAAAATAAGTGAACTTTTACCACTTCCGCTGACTCCCGTCACACATACAAAATTATTGAGTGGAATTTTTACTGATAAATCATTAATATTATTGAGTGTCACATTTTTTATCGACATCCACTCTTTTTGCCCTCGACGGTAAAAATACTCAATTTTTTTACGCCCTGATAGATAATCAGCCGTCAATGTTTTGGCTTTTTTCATCTGAGCCAATGTTCCTGCAAAAACAACATTCCCACCAAATTTACCAGCTCCTGGACCAATATCCACAATATAATCAGCGTGCTCAATGGTCTCTTTATCATGTTCTACCACAATGACCGTATTGCCTTTTTCTTGAAGTGAACGAAGTGTACGGATAAGTTTAAGCGTATCGCGCTCATGTAAGCCTATACTGGGCTCATCCAATACATACATCACACCCGTCAAACCACTACCTATTTGACTTGCAATACGAATACGCTGTGCTTCTCCACCGCTGATTGTTCGAGCATCTCGAGATAGTGACAAATATCCCAATCCTACATCATAGAGAAAGAAAAGTCGTTCACGGATTTCATTGAGTATTGACGCACCAATCATCGCATTTTGCTCACTCAAGTGTTCAAACGTCTCAGGATCAGCAAACCACTCATAGCTATCCTTCATCGGCATCGAAATCACATCTCCAATTCCTCGTCCTGCTACCTTCACCGCAAGCGACTCACGTTTTAACCTATGGGATCCACAGACATTACACGATTTTTCAGACATATAGTCCGCCAAATCTTTTTCATCTTTGAAAATATCATAAGCTATACGCACAATCCCAGGCCATACCCGTTTGATTGGGTGATCTTGCCATTTGAAATCAACATCCTCAACCCCACCATGAAGAATAGCCTTTTTTTGATGCTCTTCTAAGGTATAAAATGGTTCCGTGATATTAATTCCTACCGTTGCACAAAAGGCTTTTAAAAATGTAAAATAGTATCCCTTATTAAATCCGTAAACGATTTTAACAGCGCCTTTCTCAACTGAAAGTTCTGAATCAATAATCTTGTCATAATCAAGCGAATATCGAATCCCAAGACCATCACACTCGGGACATGCCCCTTTTGGCGAGTTAAATGAAAAGGAAAGAGGCTCCAGAGGATCAAAGCTCACCTTACAGGCAAAACATGCACTATGCTCACTGTAGTGAATCAGTTTTTCATATATACCGATCTCATCATGATTTTGTATCTCTACCTCTACTTCACCATAGCTCTCCTTAAGTGCTTTTTCAACGTCTTGAGCTATACGGTCATGATTATCTGGCTTGACTACCAAACGGTCAATTACAACTTTTATGGAATGTTTTTTGGTTTTTGAGAGTTCAATATCTTCATCCAGACGCACCATGACACCATCAATCATAGCTCTTACATACCCTTTATGGCGTAATGATTCTAAAATATCAGAAAACGACCCTTTTTTTTCTCTTACCAGCGGTGCTAAAATAACTATCTTGGCCTCTTGAGGTAACTTCAATACTTGATTAATTATATCTTGTGCTGACATTTTAGTAATTTGCTCACCGCACAAATGGCAATGCTGAACTCCAATACGTGCATACAAAAGACGTAAATAATCATAAATTTCAGTAATAGTACCAACTGTTGAACGAGGATTTTTAGAGGTGGTTTTTTGGTCAATGGCAATAGCAGGAGTCAATCCTTCGAT
>CAMBHX010000034.1 GCA_945867285.1 Sulfuricurvum sp. IAE1 | reverse complement strand
CCAAAAAAAGTGCTAATCATCATAAAGATACCCATGAAAATAGCTATTAACCACCCAGCTAACGGCGCAAGAGAGTGAACATAAATTGCTATAGAAACAACAATCAAACGCAATCCTAGTTCAAAAAGTTCGCTCTCTTTATGCATAGCATATGAGCGTTCATAGGCTGGTGATATTGTACAAAAAGGTTTCTCGAAGAAAAAAATGATTACTTTATACAAGTACGTCGTAGGAGAATAATGAATAAGGGTGGCGATAGAAATTAAACTAATAACAAAATAACAATACAAAAACTCAATACGCTGTGAGATAACTCCTGCGATTAATAGTAACCCCAATATGAGGCGGTTGAATTTTACCTCACGAGGTGTGGGAGTATGATAATGAAAAAAAGACAAGACCATCCTTCTAAAGTATTAAATAAAGTATCATATTTTTTTATGGTACTCCCCTTAACACTAAAGATAGCTTAAACTTTATAATTCTGTTTTAAGAGCTGCTCCATTAGAAGCATTAGAAACAAGCAAGCTATAACGCTTGAGCCATTTTGAGCCAATCTCTTTTTTGAGTGGCTTCCAAGAGCTACGACGGCTATCCAAAATATCTTCATTGACATTAAGCTGCAACAGATGCGCATCAACATCTAACTCAATTTCGTCCCCATCTTCGATAAGTGCAATAAGCCCACCCTCTGCAGCTTCAGGACTAACGTGACCGATCGAAGCACCACGAGTGGCTCCACTAAAACGCCCATCTGTAATAAGCGCTACACTCTCCCCTAATCCCATTCCCATAATGAGAGCTGTGGGTGCTAACATCTCTTGCATACCAGGACCTCCTTTTGGACCCTCGTATCGGATAACAACAACATTTCCAGCTTTAACTTTATGTCCCATAATCCCTTTGATAGCTTCATCTTGAGAATTAAAACAGATGGCTGTTCCAGTGAATTTACGCATATTAGGGGTAATCCCTGCTGTTTTAACGACTGCACCTTCAAGTGCTAAATTTCCAAATAAAATTGATAATCCTCCTACAGGAGAAAAGGCATTTTCATTAGTATGAATCACATTGCTATCCAAAATAACCGCATCTTTGATCCGTTCACCCAATGTCTCTCCTGTTACTGTCATAGCATCAAGCTCCAAGACACCCCCACGACGGCTTACTTCACGCATGACGGCATTGACTCCACCCGCACGGTTAATATCATCCATATGCACTGTAGACAGCGAGGGAGAGATCTTGGCAATATGGGCCACTTTTTCGGAGATTTCATTAATTTTCGTGATGTCAAAATCGACCTCAGCCTCTTTGGCAATACTCAATAAATGCAAGACAGTATTGGAAGAACCACCCATTGCCATATCGATAACAAATGCATTATGAATAGCTTTGTCATTTAGAATATTACGCATATTCCACTTTTCACTATTTTGATCCATTGTCATCGCAACGATCCGTTTTGCCGCCTCTTTGACCATAGCAATACGCTCAGGTGTCATGGCTAAAACCGTACCATTACCAGGCAATGCCACCCCCATTGCTTCGCATAAAGTATTCATAGAATTTGCCGTAAACATCCCCGAACAACTCCCTCCACTAGGACATGCTTCACATTCGATTTCATAAAGTTCTTCATCCGACATTTTGCCATCAGCATGTTTTCCCACCGCTTCAAATGCGGTTGCCAAATCGATTGGAGTTCCATCTTTTTTATGCCCAGCCTTCATCGGTCCACCCGAAACAAAAATCGTCGGAACATTGACCCGTAATGCCCCCATAAGCATACCAGGGACGATTTTGTCACAGTTTGGGATACAAATTAGCCCATCAAGCTTATGAGCATTCATCACCGTCTCGATGCTGTCGGCAATAAGTTCACGGCTAGGAAGAGAGTACAACATCCCATCATGTCCCATGGCGATCCCATCATCTACACCAATTGTATTAAACTCAAACGGCACACCGCCTGCTTCACGAATTGCCTCTTTGACAATACGACCGTACTCTTGCAAGAAAAAATGCCCTGGAATAATATCGATATGGGAGTTAGCAACCCCAATAAACGGTTTGTCGAAATCACTATCCTGGAGCCCTGTTGCTCGTAATAAACTTCTATGTGGGGTCTTGTCAAACCCTTTTTTAATCGTATCACTGCGCATAAAAATTCCTTAATTTTTCAATATTTTCTTATTATAGCGAATTTTTTATTCCCAGCCTCTTTACACGCTTGATTTTTTTTGCTATACTTCCACTCCACAAAAACAAGTGCGGGAATAGCTCAGTGGTAGAGCACGACCTTGCCAAGGTCGGGGTCGCGAGTTCGAACCTCGTTTCCCGCTCCATAAAATCCCGATTGAAACATTGTTATTTTTTAATAAATGTTTGAATCGAGATGTTTTTGAACTATCGAATATGCCCGGATGGCGAAATCGGTAGACGCAAGGGACTTAAAATCCCTCGGTGGTAACACTGTACCGGTTCAAGTCCGGTTCCGGGCACCATTATGGTGGTGGTATAGCCAAGCGGTAAGGCAGTGGTTTGCAAAACCTTGATCCCCAGTTCGATTCTGGGTACCACCTCCACAACTTGATATTATGTGCATTTAATTTTATGTGTGTATAATTTCGTTTCTTCATTTTATACGGGTCACTGGCAGAGTGGTCGAATGCACCGGTCTTGAAAACCGGCGAGGGTTATACCTCCTAAGGTTCAAATCCTTAGTGGCCCGCCATCACAACATACTTTATTAAAACATCAATCAAAACACGTTACAATCTTTGACTTTTTTCCCTATTGGATTGTTATGCTTAAACCCTTTTATTCTTTTTTCATTGCAACAACTGCTCTAATGGCTAATCCGAACTGTTATTCTCTAGCCTATCCTGACCTCATTAAAAGTGCAGATAAAACAACTATTGTATTCAAAAATGGCATATCTCTACCCTATAAAACTACCGATAGTAGAACATCATGGGATGATAAAATCAACCATGCTGACTTAGAGATGCAACTCTCGCAAATGTACGATGCGGGCGGGATTCAAACACCTCCAGCCTATCTTTTTGATCCAGGACGCTTGCGCTACCAACCTTTCTTCCAAGCTCTCTATGGGAAAGATCAAAAGGAAATTGAAAAAAATCTCGTCCGTATCAACTGGCCAACCCTAAAGGGTTCGGTAAAACTTCCTGTAAATCGTGTAGGTGATGTAGATAAAAAACTGTTCGCCATCGGTCAAGAAATTTCAAAACTCCCTAAAAGCGACCGTATTTGGGCAGAGGGGGCAACGACTTATTGTTATCGGGTCATAAAGGATACCAACCGCCTCTCTATGCACAGCTTTGGTATCGCTATTGATCTAGCCCCTGATACTACTCAATATTGGAAGAATGAAGCTCCCAACGAGACAGACAACATTGGATACAAAAATACCATGCCACTTTCCATCGTACGTATCTTCGAAAAACATGGATTTATTTGGGGAGGTCGCTGGTACCATTATGACACGATGCATTTTGAATATCGTCCCGAACTTCTCATACCATCTTGCAACGAGACATCTAAATGAAACCAAGCCGTCTTTTCACCACCAAAACAGGACAATTCATCCTCTTTAAATACATGATTTATACGCTGTTAACCTTCAATATTTATCTCTTTGCAATGAACGGAACCTTTACTGAAACCATCGAAACAGCGGCATGGGTTGTGATTTTAGCCCTATTTGAATGGGAAACACGCTATCTCAAAGAGACGCATTGGAGTAATGTCGAGAAAGGGATTATCAGCATATTGAGCTTCTTTGGGTACGGTGTTGTTTTATTCTCTTGCTACAGCTATTTTGTAGATAGTGAATGGCTCGACTTTATCAACTCTCTGACATGGATTTTCGTTATATTAGTATTGCAATACGACGTATATTACCCAGGGCACTATGGCAAAAGCGAATGGACAGCACGCAATATCCTAAAATTCACCCTTTATGGTGCACTGTTTGTCTTTGCGGTAGTGTGGGGAGTGCAAGGAGAAGCGCTCGATTTTTACGATGCGTTTTTATGGATACTTTCTTTCTTTGTTATAGAGATGAATATCTTCAACTTCGAACACCGATTTGTAGAAGAAGATACTTCAGTTTAGATTATAAGAAAAACAGATAACATAAAAGCTTGATAACTTTTTTATAACTTCAAGGAATTTTATGTCTTATCGTCATCTTCTAGCTATTATGTTCTCTTTTCTCCCCTTTTATACGCTCCATGGAGACCTTATTGGTTTTCCTGATGATCTTATCAGTGCCAAGGGAGAAGTCAAGCTTGAGCTGGGAATAAACTACAGCAATGGCTCACTTTATAATTGCTCTGATATACTTGCTGGATGTTACCGTACCAATTATGATGCACTAACATGGTCACCGGGGGTACGTTATGGAATCAACCCTAAAACTGAACTATATACTCGTGCCAGTTTACTCAATATAAATTCCACAAGCACAAGTCTCAATTCTTCTATTTTAGGGAGCGAAAACTCAAAAATATACAGCAAAGAAGATCGTCTTCAAGATTTATGGCTAGGGATCAATTATCGTATTTGGAACGACGCAACAACCCCAGGCTTGCTAATATTTTTAGAAGGCAGTGCCATGGAAAATGTTTCGCTTGGATCCGATACAGATTTGGTATACGGTAAAACATGGATAGCTGGTACTACAATGTACCGTTCTCTTGACCCTGTTATTCTTGCAGCAACAGCTTCTTATCGATATACCGCGGAACGAGGCATTAAAGCTAATAACGGCGAATCTCTCAATCCAGGAGACTCTTTTTTATTCAATCCTAGTATTAGTTTTGCCGCTAATAACGAAGTCTCTATCACTAGTGGTTTTCAATGGCAGCGTCAAATCGATGGCGACCAATCCACTTCACGGACCGATCTCACTCTGGGTATGGGCTATATGTGGAGTAACGCACTAACATTTCATGTTTCGACCAGTACAGACATGACAGGTGATGGTGGTTCTTCTATCTCCCTTCTCGCCCTTTATACTTTAGGAAAAGAGCAAAGAGTCCCCCTTGTATCTCCCTCAACTCCACATGAAGTAAACATCACCGCACCCCAAACACAAACAACACCCGTTATTCCATCTCCAATCATTACACCACCAGTAGCAACACTAAAAACAGCACCTACTACTATCATTCCTCAAACATTCCATGGACAAACAGTATGGCTTAACTGCAAACGACTAGCACAAGGATGGAGCGAAGAGACACTGGAGTGCCAACCTCTTGCCCCCAAAGACATAAATGCTTCTAAAGGTGCAATCGGGACCTTTGAACAAGAACTTGCACAAGGTGAATCATGGATTCAATCTCAAAATCCCAATAACTATACCATTGAGATTTCAATTCAAAATATTCTTTCTAAGAAGCTTCTACTAAATCATCTTTCCAAAACACGCTTCTCTTTTTCTCAAGAGTCGTATCTTCATCGTCTAAATAAAAATAAACTAGGAATAATATTAGGAGTTTTTAAATCCAGAAAAGAAGCTATAGATTTTCTAGATACGTTACCATTAGTAACACATATATCGACGAAATCACTCAGAACATTCAGAGGCCTCTCAAGAGAGATTAACTCCCTTAGATAGGGAGTTATAACAAATTTTTATCACAGCATCTCTTTGTTTTAACATTTAACTATAAGTAATATTAATCCTTATGGTTTTACTATTATAAACTATTCTTATAAGGAATAGTTCTTTAAACTGCTTTTACAAAATCTTAAAGCACACGGAGAAAAAGAAATGAAAAAAGTCACAGCACTAACGCTTTCATTAGTTGCCACCGTTTCGTTGGCCAATGCTTCATCCACTCTCGATCAAGATACCCTTGGTGCCGCCTTCGGAGATACATCTGTCAATGTCATCGCCCTAAGTGATATGGAAATGACTGAAACAAAAGGGGAGTTTTTTGGCATGATGATGGGAATGGCCAGCTCTATGATGAAAGCTCCTATGAGCATGGCTGGCAATATGGCTGGCATGGCCGCACAAACACCTATGGGACAAATGGCTGGCTCCATGATGGCACCCATGGCAAACATGTTTGCAGCAACCCCTATGGGAACTATGGCAACAGGAGCAATGCAAATGTTTGCAGCAACCCCTATGGGAGCTATGGCGATGGATGGTTTCGTGACTCCAGGGCTTCTTAATGGTGTTATGAGCAATCCAATGGCATCATCCATTATACAATCCATGAATCCTTCCATGATGGCTCAAGCTATGAGCAACCTTTCTCCTGCACAAATGGAACAAATGCTCGGCAATGCATCACCGGCATTGCTACAACAAATGATGGGGAAAATGACCCCTCAAATGATGGAAGGGATGCTAGGGCAACTCTCCGGAACAGCGCTTCAAGGGATGATGGGTAAAATGTCTCCTCAAGCCATGGAAAACCTATTGGGACAACTTTCCTCTACAGCTATTCAAGGAATGATGACAAAACTTCCTACTCAAACACTTATGAGTATGATGTCTAACCTTTCAGGTAACGCACTTGCAGGTCTCATGGGAAAACTATCTCCTCAAATGCTTATGGGAATGATGTCCCAAATGACCCCTGCGATGATGCAAGGTCTTATGACAAAACTTCCCCCAGCAATGGTAACACAATTGCAAGGGATGATGGGTGGTGGAGCAATAGCACCACGCATAGCATCAATTGCAACTATTGCACGCTAAGACAATCTTTTGGGGATATCCCCAAAAATAAAAGAGCTTCATGAAATTTATATCTCTTCTTTTATTTTCTATATACGCCTTTACTTTAAACGCCCAAGGGATATTAAGCACACACAGTACAACAGGTACTATACCAATGAAATCATGGAAAGAGATACGCGATGAACACGTTGTCAAGCAAGAACTTGACTACTCCTGCGGCCCTGCATCAGTTGCCACTATCCTCACTCACTATTACAAACGTCCAACTACCGAAGAAGAGCTTATCCGAAAAATGAATCAATGGCGCGCTGCATCCTTTGCTGATATTGCTCGAATTTTACCAGACTATGGATATAAAGCTATTGGTGTAGCAATTAGTGTGGAACAATTACGTAAAATAAAAGTCCCAGCCATTGTCTATTTACGTCACGAAGGACAAGAACACTTTTCGGTACTCAAAGGAGTCAACGAAGACAACGTATATCTCGCCGATCCATCATGGGGAAATGTCCGCTTCCGCTGGACACGGTTTATGTCCATGTGGGAGACCCGTGGCTCAGAAAAAGAAAAAGGGAAAATACTCCTGATTGTTCCCAATTCATCTGCTCTCTCTTCCGCAGATGTCTCAAAAGAATTTTTTAGTATTTCCAACATTGATTATTTTGACACTGAAATTCTCACCTATCGCCAACCTCATCGTAATTTCTAAGAGACATTAAATGCTCACGTGTTATAATCGCATTATTATATTAACCCCTTTAAGGTATTTATTATGTCCCAAACCATTACCGAAAAAATCTTTTCCGCTCACGTTGGACGTGATGTTTATGCCGGTGAAATCATCCGCTGTCCTATCGATATGGTTATCGGAAATGACATTACTACTCCTATTTCTATCAAGGCATTTGAAGATTCGGGTGCTTCTGCACTCGCTAATCCCGAAGGTTTTTCCATTGTCCTAGATCATTTCATCCCTGCAAAAGATATCGCTTCCGCCAATCAAGCACGCATTAGTCGTGATTTTGCCAAAAAATATCAGATGAAGCACTTTTTTGACGAAAAAGACATGGGAATCGAACACGCCTTGTTACCGGAAAAAGGGTTGGTGGTTCCTGGTGACGTCATCATAGGTGCTGATTCACACACCTGTACTCATGGTGCATTGGGAGCTTTCTCAACAGGAATGGGTTCAACTGACCTCGCATTTGCTATGATCACTGGAGGGAATTGGTTCAAAGTCCCTGAGAGTATCAAAGTCATCCTCAGTGGAAAACCGGGGCAATATACAACAGGTAAAGACATCATTCTTGAAGTAATCCGTATGATTGGCGTGGATGGCGCTCTCTATCGCACTCTTGAGTTTACGGGTAGCACAATCGAATACCTCAATATGGATGACCGCTTCAGTATGTGCAACATGGCGATCGAAGCAGGTGCCAAAAGCGGTATCGTAGCCTACGATGCCGTTACCGCTGAGTTTTTAGCCGACAAACCTCTCGCACGTGAGCCAAAACTTCACTATTCCGATGAGGATGCCCTCTATGTTCAAGTGCTTGAAATCGACGTAGAGAACCTCGAACCAGTTATCGCTTATCCTTTCTTACCATCAAATGGGCATAGCTTGTCTCAAGCGGTGTCCGACCAAATCAAGGTTGATCAAGCCTTTATCGGCAGCTGCACCAATGGTCGGTTGGGTGACCTCAAAATTGCAGCCCAAATACTCAAAGGCAAACGTGTTCACCCCGATGTACGTCTCATCGTCACCCCTGCGACTCAGCGCATTGCCAGAGAAGCAACAAAACTAGGCTACATAGACATCATCATCGATGCAGGCGGGGTAGTCTCCAATCCTACTTGTGGAGCGTGTCTGGGTGGTTATATGGGTATTTTGGGAGATGACGAAGTTGCTATTGCCACGACCAATCGTAACTTCGTCGGACGCATGGGCTCACGCTCATCCAAAGTCTATCTAGCTAACTCTGCTGTTGCTGCTGCATCGGCCATCACGGGATACATCACAGATCCCGCGACACTCCTATCCTAAAGAGACTATAATGATCTCTGTCCCCTGCATTCTCTTTGCAGGAGGGAAAAGCTCTCGCATGGGAAGCAATAAAGCACTACTACCTTTTGGAGGCTATACCTCACTGGCACACTATCAATACGAACGTCTTTCTCGTATCTTTAGCAATGTTTATATTTCGACTAAAAGCAGTGATCTATTTGATTTCCATGCCAACTTTATTCTAGATAGCAATACTACCGATTTTGCACCAACAGCAGGCTTTGTTAGTTCCTTTCAAACCCTTAAAGAGCAATCTATTTTTGTCTTGAGCGTAGACTCACCGTTTGTAGACGAATCCATCATAACAAAACTGCTCGAAAATCACCTACCTCATCATGATGCTACTATCGCCAAGACGCACTCAGGTAGTCATCCTATGGTAGGATTTTACAATTCTTCACTTTTAAGCGCTTTTATCCAAATGCAAGAGCATAACGATCATCGATTAGGCAAGCTACTTTGTGTGAGCAAAACGCTCTATGTTGAGTTTGATAACGAAGAACTTTTTGCCAATCTCAACCACCCGCACGAATACCAAGAAGCACTTTCAAGGTATAATAATATAAAAACAATTGGATAAACCATGAATCTAACCCATCTGGATGAAAAAGACAGACCTAAAATGGTCGATGTATCCGACAAAACGTCTACTACGCGTGTTGCAGTAGCCAGCGGTATTATTACCATGAGCCATGCTGCCTTTGATGCCGTCATCAACCAAACCGCCAAAAAAGGGCCCGTACTTCAAACAGCCGTTATTGCAGCCATTATGGGGACTAAAAAAACCAGTGACATTATCCCTATGTGCCATCCTCTCAATCTTTCTGGTGTCAACTGTGATATTGATGAACTCCCAGACCTGCCAGGGTTTAGACTCACCGTCACTGCCAAACTCAGTGGCCAAACAGGAGTAGAGATGGAAGCACTTACAGGGACTAGCATCGGATTGCTTACTATTTATGATATGCTAAAAGCAATTGATAAAGGAATGGTGATTAGTACCATCCAGCTCGAAACCAAATCAGGAGGCAAAAGTGGCGATTACATGCGAAATTAATGGACAACAGCTCAAGCTCGACTACCCATGCTCGTGGTGCTATAAAGTAGTTGCACTGGAACGTGCAGGTATAGAAATAGCAGTTATGGAGATTGTGTTAGAACGCCATTACACATTGGTTCCCTCAAAAGCCAGTACTAGCGGTAAATACATCAGCATGAACTTAGAATTTTTAGTGCATAATGAAGATGAACGTACATACTTTTACGAAACGCTCAAAGCACATCCTCATATCAAAATGGTCTTATAAAGGATTTTCATGAACCCAAGAATCTTAGAACAATTCAAAAATGCTCCAACATTAGATACAGAATCTCTCTTGGAACTTACCCAACAAGCACTCAAAGAAGCCACAGCTTCATCACACGATGAGCTTCAGGAACTTTTATTGGAAAAAGAGCGATTAGAACACAAAATCTCTCGCAAAAACGATGAACTGCAACACTTAAAATACGATTTTTTTGACTCCATTGAAACCCTCTATTGCGATGATGCTCAATTTCTAGAAAAACTTCATATCATTAAAATTCAATCACTTGAATTACTTGATATTCTAGAAGAGATGGTCGAATCGGCCATCCTTACTACCCTTGAAAAAGGGGATGATATCCAAGAGACACTTCATGAAATCATCAAAGAAATCACCTTTCAAACCCTTAATGCACATATCCTAAATGCAGTTCGTATCCGACAAATTTTCACCTCTATCTTACAAAGTTCACTCAACGTTGCCCTTGCATCGCCTAACCAAGCTGACCTGATTTTACGAGGAACACTGTTGGGTATCCGAAGCGCTCTTGTCCGCTCTATCGAAAAATTTCGTCAATATCTTCTCTATGTCCCAGAAGAGGTCAAGGCACTCTACCACAACGAGTATCTAACCATCGAAACACAACTGGAACATCTTGATACGCTAAGCTTAGATATTTTAAGTGATTTACGTAAATCAAATCCTCCAACCATGGTCAACCAATTGGCACAAATAGCCCTTGAAGTACCACTCGATGAAGGCGACCTTTCTATACTCTCTCATGAGACTGCAAACTTACTAAAAACCAAGCTCTCTACGTTTCATCAAGAGCTTTTACAGCGCAGCGAAAAACTTTTATCTTCTCCCAAAGCGCAAGAAGCAAAAGCAATGGGGGTTCGAGCGTGGAGCGTTGCCAAAGCAACAATGGAAGGTGCACTTAAAAGCGCCAAAGAGGCTATTGATAAAAACGCCAAGTGAGAAAAGCTCCCTTTTGGCTACATCAACACTGGGTTCACTGAGGCAGTGAGTCCAAGCGCATTGTGCGCTTTTTTACTAATGAAAATTACATATCACGAGCCAAGGTAAACATATTACTAAACTCTTTAGTATACCCTTCACAGCGATTACAGATCGGATCACCACCCTTATAAGGGAAGGGGCAACGACATTCACGACACATTACCATGTCATAATGGACAAGCTGCTGGGCTCTATCATAAGCAATACTAACCATATCAAAACCATCTACACTCTTGATAGCATTGGTCTTACAAATATCCTCACAAATACCACATCCAATACATTTACCTTGTGCAAAATAAATACCTTGCTTATCAGATGTGGGGAACAAAGCATCAGTGGGACAAAACTGTGTACAATCTCCACAATTGGTACACGCATCAAAACTAATCTCTTTGTTAAAAAAGAGGGGTGAATTCACATTAAATTGTGTCTGATTCATTGATCCCACACACTCTTTTAGAGAGTTTTTGAGCAATATTCGCTTTAGTGGCATACGTATATCTGGTAATGCATGATGGGCACTTGTCATACTTTTAAGTGGTTTTACACCCTCCTGAGCAATTGCCTCTTTTGCCTTCTCAAGCCCCTTTCGAAATAATGCTCTGCGTGTCATCCCCTCTTGGCTATCTTCTTGTTTTTCTACCGTTTCAATCGATTTTTCAATACCGATTTGGACCAAAAAATCATTTGCATGTTTTATATGAGATCGTATGGTATGCTCCATAGTACCATCAACGTTTAGTGGGCACCCCTCACAGTGAGACATGTCACACACAGGAGTTTTGTCACCACGTAATGCCATCACCAACAAATGGTCGGTATCAAACACACCCAAACACGGCGTTGTACTTTTACAAGAAATTTCTTGATTTTCTTGATTGGTAAACGAGGCGGCAAATTCATTGGGATCAAAATTAGCTATCTCGAAACTCTCGGTGGGGCAACTTCCAATACACCCAGCACATTCGATACACTCTGCTGTTGATATAGTAAGCTTGTTTCTAACGACATCAATAGCATTTTTTGGACACAAATCAATACAAATATGGCAATCATTATGAAAATACTCATTACGCAAACATCGTGTTGCATTAAAACTAAATAACTCTTTTTTTTGAACAAAGTTATGATTACCCATTGAGATCTACTCCATGTAAATATTCATAGTCTGAAGTGATAAATTCGACCATAAAATCGCAAATATCACGATAAAATGGTGTAGTCGCCATATTCTTCATACCCATCATATAAGGGATCACCCAATTGAATAGATGCTGGTCCATAAACTCTATTTGAGCTTGAATTTCATCTCTAAATGCCAATGTTTGCATAAATGCTAATTCAATGCTTAAGTGATCAGGGGCCATAAGCTCTGTTTGATCCATATTAAGCTCAAACCCGTGTAAAAAATAAAATGACATTACAGGATTTTGAAGCCCTACAAGTGTCTCATTTTTGGCATCCAAAACAAATGCTTCCACCGCCTGCGTGTTGAGATAAAACATAGAGGTAAAATCAATATTCAATGCTTCGTAAAGTTCCTCGTCCAGCGTTGTGCCAAACCATTGAGTCGTCTCTTCACCAATAATCTCTAAAAAAGCAGTATTGTTTTTGAGATCAGTGATAAAACGACGATCAGGGATTGTGCTCATAACACGCGATAAAAATGCATAAATCGTTTGTCGATAGTGTGTATTCATTAAAGTAGTCCTAAAAATAAGTAGGGGATTCTGCCTTATAGGATATGCAGACAGGTAGTATACACCCAAAAGCTGGAGCTTAAGGGCGAGAGATCAGAGTGCTTATTGTTATAAACAACCCTTAAAGAATGATTTTGTTGGTGGTGGTGGAGCTTTAAACTCGGTCGCTGCAATTGTATTGGTACTAGTATCCAAAATACCAGTAATAACAACACCATTTTTATTCATCCCCTCACCAAGTTCTGAAACTTTTAGCTTTGATGTATCGATTTGATACACCTTACCTGTTCCATGTTGGAAAAGTGCCAATTTAGGCTTTGTTGTTTCGCCAGGTTGAATTTTTGAATAACAACCATCAGATCCACAGGTATAGTTTTCCAAATAACAATCCGCAAATGCCCCTTGTGCAGCACATGCAGGAGTTGTCAAAAGACCTTCAAACTCTTGGCCTTCGTTAGCCAATGCGCCCACGACAAGTGCTGCGCAAATCAGTGCAAACTTTTTCATTATTTTACCTCCGCTTTGAGAGTATTGAGATAAGCGACGATGTCATCGAGTGTTGTTTTATCCAAGTGACTGTAATCGGTCATCGTAGATATACGCTTACCCTTCTCCACATTATACCACGGCATATTAGGATGTGCATTACGATTATATCCAGGAACAACTACTGCTGATGGCTTCACCATAGATTCACGTAAATAAGCGCTCGTAGAATATCCACCTACGTTGCTCAAAGATGGTGCCATGAATGATTTTGGATCAGCCGATGTCATTTGATGACACCCGTTACATCCATTGGCTTCAGCAGCTGCTTTACCCTTGGTAGCGTCACCTTTTACATCCGTTGTCAATTCTGCGACCATCGCAGCATTAGCTTTTTGTCCATCAAGATTGATAGCAACCCACGATGAAAGATTTTTAAGACCATTACGTCCCATTTTTGAACCATCCCATGTTGCAATTGAAACAGGTACAGTACCATTCAAGTTAACATATTCATCTTTCAGAGGACGTGCAATAACACCTGACCAGCCAAGTTCACCATGACTCATAGAACCATTAGATTTAACTGAACCATCTTTTACTTCCGTAAGCGATCGGAAACCTTCGCCCACAAAAACACGCTCATAATCCGTACTTGCCATTGATGCTTTTTTAGCATCGAAATCAGCAAGTTCTTTACCAAATACACCTGCTTGCTGGCGATTGATTTGCATCTCAACATCACCTTTACCGTTTGGCTCATACGTTTTTTCCGTTGCTTTTTGCAAATGAACTACTACAGGACGGCCAACTGAACCCATTCCGATATAAGGAAGTGGCTGTTTTGATTTAGTCACACCAGCGAACTGCAATGCAAAGCCATCAGCGTATGATGTGCTGGTTTCACCCGCTTGAGTATCTTTGGTCTTATCCAACCATTTTACATTAATAGCAATATTTTTGCCATCATGCACGGC
>CAMBHX010000033.1 GCA_945867285.1 Sulfuricurvum sp. IAE1 | reverse complement strand
GTTCCTTCTATTGGAACAACAGGCAGTGCAAAATCAGGTATAGAAAATAATAAAAACAATAAAGCAACTAATAAGGGTACAACAGGATGGCACAGTACTACCGATTATGCACCGGCAATTCGATGAGTATAAACAAGATGCGTAATGCAATGGCAATGATTGAGCTAATATTTGCGATTGTTATCATCGCTATTAGTGTGCTTACGATTCCCACGATGATGACTGTGGCGAACAATGCCTCCAAGAGGATCGCAATCGATGATGACATCATGGTGCGTCTTTCGGGATGGACGCTCGATAAGTTTCAGGCAAGATGGGATAGAAATTACGCTGCTTCAGGTTCTGGATCACTTGATATTTCGGGTACAGCAGACTTGAACTGTACACGCTTGGGTGGTTATCGCTGGGGATCGGATGAAAACATTTCATCAATGCAGTGCAATACGGTTCAGTCACCGTCTGTAATACCAACTCCTAGTACGGATGGTAATTTGTCATTAGGGATTGAACAGCTTAACGGCGGGAATGAAACAATTAGCGTCCAAACTCAAGGTGGAGGAACGGTCAGTATCGATGCCACGTATAGTGTACGCTATATCACTTCAACGGTAGCAACCAATGGCAATACACAAACAGCGACATGGAGACTTGGTTCATCGGCAAATATGGCACCGGATGGTTGGACAGCTGCTGCTGATGCAACTCATCTAAAGCGTGTTGTGACACGATTTCAAAACACTGCTTTGGAGGTCGATACGACTCTCACCTTTTTTAAATCGAATAAAGGCAACTAGATGAGGTATTTATTTAAACGCAAAGCCTTTACAATGATTGAGCTTTTGTTTGTTATTGTAATACTAGGGATAGTAGGAGGAGTTGCTCTTGAAGCAGTACGTCAGTATTATGATGGAATCTATAAAACTCTGGCCACGACTAAGCGGGTTGTTGAAGCCGATCATATTCTTGATCAGCTCACCAAATATTTTGAGAATGCCATCAGCAGTTCGATTGTCAATCTTGATAGAGGTACTACACAAGATTGTTACGGTCCTCCAGTGAATGGAGATAATAATGATTATACTGTTGCCTTTATCGGAGTCGATGCCGATAGTTTGCAAGGAATTGGCAGTCGTCCAGGATGGAGTGAAGAAGGACAATTAATTGTCGGCACGAATGATATAAGCATGATCGATGCGAATTTGACAATGGCAAATAATATCGTTACTGCTTTATATCCCACTTCCAATTTAGCAAATTCAGCACTCTATGATACAGACAGTGCTGATGTCAATGCCTGCACACGTTTTAATTTGAATAATGATGTAATAGGTGTTATTGCGGGGTTTCATAAGCTGGATGGTAATGCAAATCCAATTACAAGTACATTGTTACGTTTAAACAATGATAATAATGCATCGCATGGACACCGAAAATATCTACTCAGAACGGGTTATGCTTTTCGAGTACTAGATGATGGCAATTTTGTGATGTACAGCAATTTTCGCCCATGGTTAGGTGAACGTTATCAGGGAGCAGGGGTTGCTGCAACTGTGAAAAGTAGTTTGTTAGGTCAAAATGTTGCACATTTCTATGCTGACTATGATGCTACTGATTTTATGAACAATGATGGCGTGGGTGATCGTGGATTAATATGGAGGCTCAAGGTATGTATGCGTGGATTTGGGAATGATTTGGCAGATACGGATGAGAATGCTGCACAGATGTGTCGTGAAAGGAGAGTCCATGTACGCTACTAAACGATCTGGATTTGCAATGATATTAGCCATATTTGTTGTAGTGCTTGTGGCGCTTGGAGGGGTCATGTTGCTTAGTAATACGGCTACGGGATCCAAATCTATCGGGGACAACTATTTGCGGGCGCAAGCAGATCTATTGGCGCAAAGTGCGACAGAATTTGCAGTGATGCGAGCACAGGGTTTTAATACAAATAGTAATGCAAACTGTTTAGACCAACTGAATATCGTAATAAATGATGCTAGTGGAAGTGCTATGTATGATGCTAATGTTTCGTATGCTTATTCATTTCGAGGAGCACAAAATGGCTCGTGTGCCAATATTTTGGCACAAAACACCTTTAAAGATACAATGATGCTATTGGATGTGACAGTGTCAACACACACTGATGCAAATTTATCAACGGAGCCGATTCGTATACATAAGCGTACTTGGCAAAAATTGTAATTACTTCTCGTTGCGTGCTGAGGTTAGAGAAAATCCATAAAATATTAAGTGGATACAGTATCAAGTACGATATCACGGCAAAGGGAATATAATAAGAGACCATTCACCCGCAAGGGTTTCTAAAGTTCATGGTTAGACTGGATCACCATAAACGAAAAATTAGGTTATGCAATAAGTCTAATAAAAAAATAATCAGATAGTAAGTTGTGCGATTTTGGCAACGACGTCTTTTTCACGTACCGGTTTCATCAAAAATCCATTGGCTCCACACTCAAGCGCTTCCCCTTTTTTAGTTTCATCCGTAGTCAAGACAATAACGGGAACTTGTTGCAAACTTTCATCAGCACGTATGACCTTGAGCATCTCAAGTCCACCCATAACAGGCATAATGATATCAAGAAGAATGATATCAATATCAGGCTGCGACTTTAATACCCCAATGGCATCAGCACCATTCTTTGCTTCGACAACAGCCGATACGTTGGGCGATTTCATTAGCATAGATTTTAAGAGTTTTAAGTTGATCAAATCATCATCAACTGCGAGTACTTTGAGTTTTTTGCCGTCCATTGATAGGTTCCTATTTTAGATAAATTTTTCAAATATGAGACGTAACAGGTCTTTATTGATACTGTTTTTAATCATTTCATGGACATACAGAGTATCATTTTGATCTTCATCTAAGGATGGATCAACGACCATAACTAACGATGTTTCACTATCATTGGTACGAATTATATCATAGAGTTCTTTTAGATTAAGATTTAATAAGTTTTTATCAAATAATATAACCTTATAGCGTTTAGAATCCAACTGTGAATAAAGTTCCTTGGTATTTCCTACAGTCGCGTAGGTATAGCCTAAATCGTCTAAGATACGTCCAAAGAGCTTTTGTTCAATAGGGTTGTGTTTGGCAAGTAAAATATCCGCATCAAAAGCAGATGGTATTTCTTTTCTAATCTGAGATATTTCAACCGTCTCACTATTTCCCTCAATCACAGTATTTTGAATATCCTCAACAGTATCAGTTTCTGCTTGAGGTTCTAGTGGTTTATCACCTGATTCTGGAATACTATTGATCTCAATAATTTTATGTGAAAGGAAATGATTGAGCAGTGCAATAATATCATTGCGGATCAAAGGTTTGGTGGTATACTCATCCATACCAATACCCATGAAACGCTCACGATCACCTTTGAGTGCATTGGCAGTCAGTGCAATAATAGGAATATGATTGTGTCCATAGTCTTCTTCAAAATCTAAAATCTCTTGAGTAGCTTCCATTCCATCAAGAACTGGCATTTGAATATCCATAAAGATAAGATCGTATTGACCATTTTTACGCTTTTCAAATGCTTCTAGACCATTATTGGCAACAGTGACTGTCAGACCTAAATCCTCAAGTGTACGACGAATGAGTTTTTGGTTGATGATATTGTCTTCAGCAACAAGAATATTAGCCGCAAAACGAGAGCTTTTTTCATCGAATTTTTTGAGTCGAGTTGTTTTTTGCTTACGATCATTAAAACTTTCAGTATCATATGCTTCTAGTATAGAACGTATTTTCGAGCTATTAACTGGTTCATACAAGACTTTGAATAAATCAAGACCCATGGAATCAATTTTACGCATATAATAGGATTTGGTAATCAAAACTGTTTGCTCATTGGAAGCAGCCAAGGCAATAACTTCTTCATCAGTCGTATAATCATTATCGACAAATAGAAGGTCATAGTTGACTTGACGCTCAAGCATTTTGAGTTCATCGATTTCATTGAAAGTGGTGTAGCTCACTCCAAGGTAATCAAGATACTCTTTGAGGTAGGTGGTTTGGATTTTTTTCTTGGTTTTGCTCTCATGAATGACCGCATTGATATTTGAGAATGATCCTTTGATTGGATCATTTAATGTTTCAATTTCATCAAATGAGAGGGTAAAGAAGAACATTGTTCCTTCACCAGGATGGCTTTCGAGATCAAGTTTGCCTCCCATAAGCTCAACAAAACGGCTAGATATGGTAAGTCCAAGACCGGTTCCACCATATTTACGGGTAATTGAGGTGTCAGCTTGACCAAAGGCTTCAAAAATACGAGATTTTTGCTCACTGGTAACACCGATACCGCTATCTTTGACTTGGAAGCGTATACGAGTGTGACCCTCTTCATCCGATTGCACACGACGTACATCAACATTGACTGCTCCGCCACTGTTAGTAAACTTGACCGCATTGGAGAGAAGATTGATAATGACTTCTTTAATCTTGGTTGGGTCACCTTTGAGAGGACGCTCTAGACTAGGATCAATGAAGCATCCAAGATCAATGTGCTTTTCAGAGGCACGTACGGCATATACTTCAACAGCACTTTCAAATTCTTCAAGAGGATTAAATGCAATATCTTCAATCTCAAGTTTATTGCTTTCAATTTTAGAGAGGTCAAGGATGTTGTTGATAATTTCAAGAAGATTTTCGGAACTTTTTTCAATAATCTCAATAAATTCACGCTGTTCATCGTGTAATTCAGTATCTTTCAGAAGTTCAGTAAATCCTACAATACCATTGAGTGGCGTACGAATTTCATGGGACATATTTGCCAAAAACATTGATTTAGCTTCTGATGCTTCTTGTGCATATTGTTTATCGACCAAAGTTTGTTCGATAATACGCTCAAGAAGTAAGTAGGCTTGTGCTGTACCATCGGCCGTATCAAGATTGATAGATTTACTTAGTGTATCAGCTTCATTGTCATGCGTATCTTCGGCGACACGCTTAAGAACGGACTCAAGATTTTTAATATTCTTTGCTATTTCATTGGAAAGTAAGAAACCTAAAGCACCAATTAAAATAGACAATAGCCATATCGCAATAGAAATGATCAAAATTTGAATCGCTTGGGCTTTTACCTCTGAAGCACGAATATCCATAAGATTTAAGATTACTTGTTCGGTGCTACTAATAGCATTGACTTTTTCGGATAACATCGCAAACCAAATACCTGATTGGGTTTCATACTCTCCACTACCGCTTTGCTGTAATATTAAACCACGTTCAGCTGTAATATCAGAAAAAAGTTCAGAATTATCTTCATTGAATAGTGATTGTTGTAAAGTGTTTTTGAGCTTGGTGTCGCTGATTGTACTAAAATCCAACCGATCCGATTTGGCAATGTAGTCAAGCCATTTACTAAGCTCTTCCTCTTCTATGGGTGTCCCTTTGGAGAGTAGATAGGTGATATATCCACGTTCTTGAGCAGTATATTCACCCGCTTGTACGAGAGAGAGATAAATCTCTTCCATGGTAGAAATTTTTTCATCAAATTGAACGCTAAAGAGTGCTGCAAGTTCAGCAAGAAGCGCTGTTTGTTGTTTTCCGTAGACGTCATTAAAAACCTCACTAAAATCAATCGTTTGTTTATCGATAGAAGGCTGAGATTGAGTTCGTAGTTTTTCAAGCTTTGTGATAATGAGATCAATTTGAGGTGATGTGTTGGTTGCTTTGAACTCATTAATCTTTTTATTAACAATGGAGCGTTGTGCTCGAAGTGATTTTAGGGTTGCTGCAGAGGCATTTCCTAAATACATAACCGTCATACCACGCTCACGTGCGATGTTACTGATCATATCATTGAGTTGTTTACTTTTTTCAAGATCAGTTTGTAGTATTTGTGCAGACTGATAGCTCAAATATGAGTTGTAAACATAATACGTAGCAATTGAAAAAAGAATCAGAATTGGTAAGAGACTGATGAGGCGTAGTCGATTTTTAAGTCCTAAATGCATGTTAGTTCCTCTTAGAGTTGATCAAGATAGGTATTGAGACGAATAGAAGCTTTTTTTGCTTCTTGGGCATCATGGGTTTTGCTTAAGATAGCCAGTTCCTCTGAAATTTTATCAAGACGAAGATTATCGCTAATCCCCTTTAGCTTCGCAGCACTTTCATTACATCGATGAGTGTCAAATGCATTAATGGCTTGATTGATTTGATTGCTGATAATTCGTGAATCATTTTTATAGTCCAATAAGAGTTCGTCCATAAAACAGGGTTCAATACCTAATGATTTGGCAACCAGATGAGAGTCATAGTCAAGCTTTTGTTTGTGTTCATCTTTGAGTGATACAGCTTCTTGAATCTCTACAAGCTCTACTTTCTCAGCAGAAGCCTCAGATTTGAGAAAGGGTTCATCAAGATCTAAATATTCCTTTTCAAAAACATTCTGGCTTCTCTCTTCAGTGGGAGAGTTATCACTGAGTTCTAACTCATCCTCTTGTACTAATAGAGTTTCATTTTCATGCTGTTTAAGACCAAAAGTATAAATTTCATCAACCTCTTCAGCTGAAGCAGCTTCTATGGGAGTATTGATTGTCTCTTGAAGAGATGGCTCTTTACCCTCTAGTTTTAGAATAATGTCGTAATAGTATTTAAGATTAGCGTAAATTTCAGTCACATCACTGGAGGTATTGATAATGCTAAGTGTTTCAAATGCATCTTCAATACGTAAATTGGCCGCAACTCCCTTGAGTTTATGAGAGAGTATATGAAGATTGTTAAAGTCATTTTTCGCAGCTGCTTCAAAAAGAGCCTCTTTAAAGTCGTAGGCTTGCTGAATAAAATCCCCGATAAACTCTTCGATTAAATCTACGGGAAGCCCTAGTTCATTAGCAGCAATTTGAGGATCGAACTTATAGTTTTTATCCACATGGTGATTAGCGAGGTGCTCTTGCTCTTTGGTATTATACTGAGCATGTCCCAGCATCGGTTTGTCTTGAGGCTTTTTTGGGACTACTGTATCTTCTATAGTAATTTTTGGATCTAAGGCTTTTAATGAGCCACTTTCTCTTAGAATATCATCTTTGAAAGGATTGTTCTCAAATAAATCTTCCTCAAAAGGCTTACCTTGGAGCGTATCTACTTTTGATGTTTTTTTATTTAAAGGGGATAGATGTAGATAGTCATCTGTCTCATCAAATACAGAGAGTGTAGCATCTGGAATATCGAGCATTGTAGGTTCACTGAGTCTCGTTGGGGTGATGTCAGCATGGTCGGGAAGGGGTGATGGGGTTACAGATTTTGGTTCTTGATAGGCAGTTGTAATAGTTGTGGATGGCTCTGCGATTGCTGATTTTGGAGTAATAGCATGAGGTTTTATCTCTTCACCGCTAAGTGTCTTAATGTGAGACATGTTAATCATAAAAGAGTTTTGTGTCGGGCTTTCACATAAATGGAATACTGTAACAGTGAGCTGACAACTGAAGACACGTCCATTGGCATGGACTATTGCGCTGGAAGCATCAATATCAGCATGAAGTAAAAA
The DNA here is from genome assembly GCA_945867285.1 of Sulfuricurvum sp. IAE1. GTDB lineage: Bacteria > Campylobacterota > Campylobacteria > Campylobacterales > Sulfurimonadaceae > Sulfuricurvum. The sequence continues at coordinate 6,901 of CAMBHX010000033.1, read as the reverse complement.
GTTAATCCAGCTAAAGTTCTTAAAATTGTGAATGTACCCCGGTTGATTGGCAAATAAGTCCGCAACATCGGCACATACATCCAATAATTCATCAAGCGTAGAGTAGTTAAGAAGGTGCAACCCCTCATCGTCAATCCCGATAAATTCTTGACGTTCGTTATATAGCAACATCGCTTATCTCCTCTTAGCTTTCTTGGTCTAGCATGGTTTTATAGATGGCAGAGGTCTCTTCAATATTTTTACGAGATGCTGGTTTACGAGCCGCCATATATCCCTTTACATTACCATTGTTGTCATAAATAGGAGAAATTTCGGTGTCTACCCAATAAAATTTTCCATCTTTTCGCAAGTTTTTTACCAAGCCATGCCAGATGGTTCCTGCTTGGATAGTTTTCCAAACTTGTGCAAATGGTGTTTTTGGCATATCGGGATGACGAATGATATTATGAGGTTTTCCAACAAGCTCATAGGCGCTATAGCCTGAGATCTCACAAAAACGTCGGTTGGCAAATGTAATTACACCATTAAGGTCCGTTTCACTCACAATGGCACGCCCTTCAAAAAAATACTCTTCATCTACTGCTACTGGTCTTTGCATTACGAACCCTTCATTGAAAAACGACTGAAACTATTATTCTGAAGAATATGGCATAAACAAGGTAAAAGAATTCTTAGTTTTACTCGTTTTGTGATAAGTTTTGAATAATCTTTGCATCTTTGATTCCTATTAGCTCAACTAGAGTCTCCAATGAGCTGTTTTTAATCGCTTCAAATGTTTCGTAATATTCTAATAATTTATAAATCTTTGGCTTGCTGACCCCTTTGAGTGAGAGTAATTGTGTCTCTTGATCTCTTTTTAGTTTGGTTTTTTTATGAAATGTAATAGCACTTCGATGAGCTTCATCTCGAAGAAGTTGAAGAAACTGAAGGCGTTTATCACTGGTTTCTAGACGTATGACTCGGTCGTCCCCGTGCAATATATCACGAGCGGCTCCTTTTGCCCTGTGAGCTTTGGCATCTATTTTTTCTTTGCTAATCGCGATAACGTCCAATGTAATACCGTGAGAATGTAAAAGTTCAAGTGCTAAAGAACGTAGCGTTGAGCCTCCATCTAAAATCCATAAATGGGGAGGTGGGTTATCAGTAAAACCTTGTATACGACGTATGAGCATTTCTCTCATTTGACCATATTCATCACGTTTTTCCAGGTGATAGAGTCGGTATGATTTTTTATCAAATTCCCCCTCATCATAGACTATCATCGCTCCTACAATGGCGACACCTGCAAAGTGAGAGTTGTCAAAAACTTCTATTCTTGAAGGAAGTTTAGCAAGAGAAAAAAGTTCTTTGAGAGATTCCATAAGAGGTTCATTCGTAGGCCTATGGGTTTTGAGCAGTTCATGGGCATTGGTAAGCGCTAGGTCGGTGAGTTGTTTTTTCATCCCAATTTTTGGTACTTCAATAATAGCTTTTTTGTCAAAAAGTTCACTCAAGTGCTCGCTTACCCAGTCGATTTCTTCAAAACCATGAGCCGTTAAAATAGGAGCAACTATAGGGGGTTTTTGAGTCCCGTAAAATCCAACAATACAGCGCTCATATCCTTCATCAAGGGAAACATCTGATGAGGCAGTAAAAAAGTCATGAGAACTAGAGGTGATCTTCCCTTCGCGAATAAATAGTCGTACCACGCACCCTTTGAGTGTTGATCTTGCAATGGCAAAAATATCAAAATCCACATGTCGTGCTAAATCGAGAGGAGTGGTGACTACGCTTTTGTTGATACGTTCTAATCTATCACGTAATGCTATTGCCTCTTCAAATCGCAATTCTTCGGAATAATACTCCATTTTTTGGTGCAGTTGGGGGATTAAAAGGTTTTTATTTTGAATCCAAGAAATAGCGGTATCGACCAAATGGCGGTAATGAACAGTATCTATATTAAATTCGCACGGGGCTAAACATTGATGCATTTGGTAATACAAACATGCTTTTTTTCCTTTGAGACAGCTTTTTTTCTGAACTAACGTAAGTAGTTCATACAAGGAATCCAAAATGTCTCGTGCCCCAGTAGAATAGGGGCCAAAATAGCGGATGTTTTTCCCTTTGAGTATCTTGCGCGTGATCTCAAAGCGGGGATATTTGTCACCTAAATCAACATAAATATAAGGATACGTTTTATCATCACGCAACAAAACATTGTATTTGGGTGCCAATTGTTTAATCAGGGAATTTTCTAAAATAAGAGCATCATGTTCTTTGTCTACGACAATATAATGCAATGATACCGTTTCACTCAGCATCTTTTGAATTCGTAATGATAACGTTGATTTGGGCGATAATGTGGGAGTTAGATTGAAATAGCTTTTGACACGTTTTGAGAGATTCTTGGCTTTTCCAACATACAAAACCTCCCCTTTGGCGCTTAAATATTGATAAATACCAGCACTGTTGGGAAGGGAGCGTATTATTTCAATCATTGACATCTCTTAATCAGGGTTTTAGAGTGGCTATTATACTATTCAAAGCCAAAGGGTATACCTAAACATAAAAAGTGAATCAATGAAAAAACTGATACTATTTTTAATAGCGCTTACTATTGTCGCAGGATGCGGATATAAAGCTTCTCCATACTATAAAAAAACTGTCATTGAGGATAACAATGGTACGGTATGACGTCGTTATTATTGGTGCTGGTGTGGCTGGTCTCTATGCCTCCATTGGTTTTCCAAAACACCTTAAAGTTCTCATCATCAACAAATCACACCCATGGGAATGTAATACTTATTATGCCCAAGGAGGAGTAACGACCGCTTATAATGATGCGGATATACCCTTGCATGTCAGTGATACGCTTGAGGCGGGTGCTGGATTATGTGATGAAACAGCGGTACAGTTTATGAGTGAGCAGTCACAAAAAGTCGTTTCTGATTTGATGAGCAGAGGATTTGTTTTTGATGCTGATGAACTTGGAAACCTACTGTACACAAGAGAAGCCGCACACTCGTGCAATCGTATTTTGCACGCAGGTGGAGATGCTACGGGGCGTTATTTGCACTTTTTTCTTTTGCAACAAAATCCTCATCCGATGCTTTCACATGCAACGGTGACTGATTTGCTAATGGAGAACAATCGCTGTTGCGGAGTGGAAGTATTCAGTGAGGGGAAGCGAAAGCTTATCCATGCTAACAATGTCATCATCGCAAGCGGTGGTGTAGGGTCACTGTACGAATACCATACTAATTCTCATGATATTAGTGCTGATATTCATGGCATTTGTATTGAAAAAGGGATTGCGTTGGAAAATATGGAGATGATGCAGTTTCATCCTACTGTGTTTGTTGGCAATCACAAAGCTCGTAAACAACTGCTTTCCGAAGCATTACGGGGTGAGGGGGCATATGTTGTTGATGAAAACAACTGTCGCTTTTTATTCCAATACGATGAGCGTGGTGAAATGGCCCCTCGTGACATTGTCAGTCGCGCAATTTTTGATTATAAGCAACGAACTGGCAGTCAAGTGTATATTGCATGCAGCCATTTTGACAAAGAGTATTTTCAAGGACGTTTTCCTAATATTTATAAAGCACTTCGCGACTTGGGATACACTATGCCACAGGATCGTGTTCCCATATCCCCAGCGTTTCACTATGCTATTGGCGGGATTAAAAGTGATTTGGAAGGGGCGGTTGTAGGTATCAAAAATCTTTATGTGGCGGGGGAAGCTGCGTGTACAGGTGTCCATGGAGCCAATCGTTTGGCGAGCAATTCACTATTGGAAGGATTAGTATTTGGGGCACGTGCTGCACAAACCATTCAAGCTACCCAAACAATTCCGTGTGCCTCAAAATTTGAACTCTCTACTGTTGCGTTAGAATTGGAAAGTGATAAAGAGAAAAAGGATATTTTACGAGGACTTATGTGGGATAAAGTATCGATTGTACGCACACAGCAAGGACTAAAAGAAGCACTAGAGGTTATTGAGCACATGCTTAACGAGAACATAGGACGATTACTTCACTTACGATTGTTGAGTGCCAAAGAAATTGTAAGCTCAGCATTAAAACGTACAGATTCTATCGGAGTACACTATATAACAAAAAGTGAGAATTAATGGAAAACACGGCTCAAGCAATCAATCTTGTTGGAAGTCCCTTCGGGTGGCTTTTGCTGGTTATATTTCTCATTGGCTATTATTTTATTGCTACCGAAGAAAAATATCATCTTGACAAGGCAAAGCCAGCACTGTTTATTGGTACTTTGATGTTTGTTTTATTGGGAAGTTATTATGGAGCAACGGGAGCTAATTTTGAACCTTTTGAATACGCAATCAATCATCTCATTCTTGAAATAGCAGAGATATTTTTCTTTTTATTTGTAGCTATGACTTATATTGAGGCCTTGGTAGAACGAGGTGTGTTTAATGCTCTAAAGCAAAAACTGATTGCCAAGGGATACAGCTATCGTGAGCTTTTTTGGATTACGGGGACGTTGGCGTTTTTTATCTCTCCTGTGGCTGATAATCTCACTACCGCATTGATTTTATCGACGGTACTTCTGGCGATTGAAAATAAAAACAAAGATTTTTTAGTGCCTAGTGCCATCAATGTTGTGGTGGCTGCTAACGCTGGAGGTGCATGGAGTCCTTTTGGAGATATTACAACGTTAATGGTGTGGAGTGCTCAAAAAGGGGCTTTCGTCGATTTTCTTTATCTTTTTCCAGCTGCATTTGTTGGATGGCTCATTACTGCTTATTTGTTGAGTCGATATGTTCCTAATTTGGATCCAAATCAAGATGGAGATGAGCAAGAAGCTGCAAAAATAGAGATTCTAAAGGGTGGAAAAATGATTATAGCCTTTGGTATCCTTACTATTGCCTTTGCGGTGGGTGGAAAACAATTGCTACATTTACCTCCGATGTGGGGGATGCTTTTTGGTCTATCCATTTTACAGTTATACATGTATTCTTTGAAAAAAAGACACAATGTTGACGTCAGTATTTTTCAAGCCATGGGAAAAATCGAAAACAATACACTACTTTTTTTCTTTGGTATTTTAGCAGCCGTCGGGGCGCTTCATTTTAGCGGATTTTTATCATATGCAGCAAAATTGTATGAGATTTTTAACCCGACATGGGTCAACATCGGGGTGGGATTTATCTCCGCTATCGTAGATAATGTACCCGTTATGTCTGCGGTGCTCAAAGCAAATCCAGCCATTGATCATGCCCAATGGATGCTGGTGACACTAACGGCAGGAATAGGTGGGTCACTGATTAGCTTTGGAAGTGCAGCAGGAGTGGGTGTCATGGGGAAGATGCAAGGGATTTATACTTTTTCATCGCATCTTAAGCTAGCATGGACAGTCTTGGTGGGGTATAGTGTCTCGATAGTAATTTGGCAGGTCCAATTTATTACCTTTGGGATTTATTAACCTAGAATTTGTTATCATTATTCACTTAATTATTATAAAAAATCTTACACGCTCAAGGGACAATCATGAAAGATGTCAGTATCATTATCCTCGATTTCGGCTCTCAATACACTCAACTCATCGCCAGACGTTTACGTGAAGACAAGGTCTACTGTGAAGTTTTGCCTTATCGTACAACAGTCGATGCCATTAAAGCTAAAAATCCAAAGGGAATTATTCTCAGCGGTGGTCCTTCATCAGTTTACAATGAAGATGCGTATACGGTGGACCAAGGTGTTTATGCGCTTGGCATCCCAGTGCTTGGGATTTGTTATGGTATGCAACGCATTGCAGTTGATTTTGGAGGCTCCGTTATTCGCAGTGACCATCATGAGTATGGACAGGCGGAACTAACCATCGATTTAACTCAAAACTCGCTGCTGTTCCAAGGGTGTGAGGATGAGCGCAATGTTTGGATGAGCCATTCAGATAAAGTGGACGTTCTTCCGGAGGGATTTATCTCTATTGCACACTCAACCAATTCCCCTTATGCCGCTATCGCCCATGAGGAAAAAATGGTCTATGCAATGCAGTATCACCCCGAAGTTCATCACTCTGAAGAGGGGTATTTAATGTTGCGTAATTTTGCGCTCAATATTTGTGGTGTTACTGAAAAATGGGATATGGGACATTTTCTCAAAGAACAAATCGTAAAAATCCGTGCGCAGGTAGGGGATGGTAAAGTCCTATGTGCACTCAGTGGTGGAGTTGATTCTAGTGTTGTTGCGGCATTACTCTACGAAGCTATTGGTGATCAATTGATTCCGGTATTTGTGGATAATGGAGTTTTGCGCAAGGGAGAGCGTGAATCAGTTGAAAATATTTTTAAAGTTCATCTCAAAGTTCCTCTTGTCGTTGCAGATGCAGCGGATTTGTTTTTGGACAAACTTGCAGGCGTTACGGATCCTGAGACTAAACGTAAAATCATAGGACACACGTTTATAGAAGTGTTCGAGGCAGAGGCCAAAAAACATGAAGGGATCAAATTTCTTGCCCAGGGGACGCTGTACCCCGATGTTATCGAATCTATCTCCCCAAATGGTGCATCAGTGACGATCAAATCGCATCATAATGTTGGTGGATTGCCCGATTGGATGGATTTTGATCTCATCGAGCCATTGCGTGATTTGTTTAAAGATGAGGTTAGACGTTTGGGCACTGAACTGGGATTGCCTGATTATCTCATAAACCGCCATCCGTTCCCAGGACCAGGATTGGCGATACGTATCATGGGAGAGGTTAACCGTCCTGATTTGACTATGCTACGTGATGCTGATGTGATTTTACTGGATGAACTCAAAGCCAGCGGTTATTACACCAAAACATGGCAAGCATTTGTGGTATTGCTAAACGTCAAATCCGTAGGTGTTATGGGTGATAATCGTACGTATGATAACACAGTGTGTGTCCGTGTAGTCGAAGCTGTTGATGG
>CAMBHX010000032.1 GCA_945867285.1 Sulfuricurvum sp. IAE1 | reverse complement strand
TTTCCACTTCGCTTTAGCTTAATGATTCGACTGCTTCTTTTGCTTCCGCAACCCTTAAGAGATTTCATTGTAAACTTCACTAATTTTAAAAAGGGCGAATAGCCACCTTGAGGATTATGTATGGTTATCGATAGCGTTTGTACTTATTGTGGCGTGGGATGTGATATCGCAGCTGAAGTAGAAGATAACAAAATCATCAAAATGTTCGCCAAAGAAGAGGGTGTAGTCTCGCAAGGGAGATTATGCATCAAAGGTAAGCAGGGATGGGATTTTGTCACTCATCCAAAACGATTACGTAATGCCCGTGTACGTAAATCATTTCTCGCTAAAAACTCTGCTTTATTTAGTGATTTGGATATGGATTATCTGGAGCCTGTTGATCACGATTTTTATGAAATAAGTTATGAAAGTGCGTATGAGATTGCTGCATTAAAGTTACGTGAAGTAGTAGATACGTATGGAAGTCACTCCTATGCATCTATTGGTGGTGCACGTACGAGCTGTGAGAGCTCTTATTTGTTTCAACATTTTACTCGTAATGTTATCGGCTCTCCTCATGTGGACAACTGTGCTCGTGTGTGTCATTCACCCTCGCTCAAGGGGATGCGCACTACTATAGGGGAGGGGGCGGCAACGAACCCTTTTGATGACATTTATGAAACCGAGTTTATGATCGTCATGGGATCCAATACCACTGAGGGTCATCCAATAGTCGCTAACCGTATGTTGGATGTGATCCGCGACAAGAATGTTGAGTTGGCGGTTTTGGATGTTCGTCGTATTCAACTCTCTAAATCTGCCACACACCATCTTAGTATCCCATATGAAGCCAATTTGATGATGCTCAACATGATGGCATATGTTATTATTGACGAAGGGTTGGTTAACGCTGATTTTATCTCATCTCGTACTAAGGGATATGATGAGTATGCACATGCTATTCTTAATGACCCTTTCGCTAATCCTGATTATTGTTTACAAATACCGGGTTATGAGAGTTTGGCTGAAGAAATTCGAGTGGTTGCCCGTAAATACGCAACCCGTAAAAGCCTCTTTTTCTGGGGGCTTGGGATTACGGAACATTTGGATGGGTCGTATGCTGTCATGGCGATTACCCATTTGGCGCTTATGACGGGAAATATCGGTAAACGTGGGGCTGGATTGATGCCATTACGGGGTCAAAACAATGTCCAAGGAACGTGTGATGTGGGGATGCTTCCTTATTATGCCCCTGATTATCAACCGCCCAAAGAAGTGGGAATGATGACACCGGATTTGATCAATGCAATGGTAGAAGGGAAAATCAAAGCGTTATTTAACATCAGTGAAGATATTGCCCATATTCACCCGAATCAAAATAAGATTCATGCCGCATTGAAAAATCTCGATATACTCATCGTCAATGAACTTTTTGACAATGAAATTACTAAATTTGCTGATATTATTTTTGGGGTCAAAAGTGCTTATGAAAAGACAGGTGTCTATGTAAATGCCGAACGACGTCTCCATCTCTCACAACCACTAGTCAATGTTACAATGCCTGATGACTGGGAAGTAATCGCACAAATATCCAAACGTTACGGAACTGATTTGGGGGTAAGTACCTCTCGTGATGTATGGGAAAAAGTACGTATCGATGCGCCAAACCGCTTTGGTGGGGCGAGTTATGAGAAACTTGAAGCTTCTCGTTTGCAAGGGTTGCAATGGCCGGTGCAAGAAACAGATACACCCGTATTACATCTCCATGATTTTCGTACCAAAGACGGGATAGGCTCTTATCGATATAAGCAATATGAACCACGAGGTCAGGTACAAGAATTACTCAATGACAAGAAACATGATGGTTATTATCTCACCACTGGGCGAGTGCTAGTCCATTACAATAATGCTGCACAAACGGTTCATTGTGAAAAACTCTACAAAAGCCACAGCGAAGACACGCTGTTGGTGAGTGTCGAAGATGAGGATTTTTTTGAATTCAAAGATTTTGTGGTGCTCAAAAGTGCTTATGGACAAAGTTCACCGCTACGGGTCAAGGTAAGTTCAACAGTGAAAAAAGGGACATTATTTACGACGTTTCATCATGCCAAAAGTAATATCAACTTTTTGTTTGGTGATGAGCACGATGAGTTGATTAAAACTGCCCGTTTTAAATCAATCAAAGTAGATATTGTTAAACCTGACTACTTGGAATGAAGTGCTATGGAAGATTCTGCCTTGAGGAGGCAAACTTTAGTGTCATATCGGCTAGTATAGCCATCTGGATTTATTCAGATGGCGTTTTGAAAGAATAAATAATGCACAGCAAGGCAAAGGGAAATATTGCCGAAGATAAAGGGTGCGAGTATCTACGCTCACGTGGATTTCGCATTATTGATCGAAATGTTTATAATCGATTTGGCGAAGTCGATATTGTTGCCCTCAAAGATCAAGTACTTCATTTTGTCGAAGTCAAAAGCGCCCAAAGTTACGAGCAAGCGGTGAATAATATAACGGCGTCAAAACTCCAAAAACTCAATCGTACTATCCAAACGTATTTACAAAAAACCAAATATTCTATGGACTATTGTATCGACGCTCTTATCGTTGTAGATGAGTCGATTGAGTGGATAGAGAATATTACGCTTTGAGAGTTTTGTTATAATCAAGAGAGTTTTTGATAATAAGAGAGTTTAAAGATTGAGGCGTTATAATGAGCATACATTAAAACTCAAGGAATAAAGATGGGTAAATACATCGAATTAACAAACGCAAATTTTGCGGATACAACAAAAGAAGGCGTTTGTCTTGTTGACTTTTGGGCGCCATGGTGTGGACCTTGTCGTATGATCGCTCCTGTAGTTGAAGAGTTGGCAAATGACTTCGAAGGAAAAGCAAAAATCTGTAAAGTAAATACTGACGAAGAGCAAGAAATTGCAGTAAAGTACGGTATTCGTTCAATCCCTACAATTCTTTTCTTCAAAAATGGTGAAATGGTTGATACAATGGTGGGGGCTGCATCTAAGCAAGCGTTTGCTGATAAGATTAACTCACTTCTATAAAATGTTTGACCCTCTTGGGTCAATCCTTATTCTTTTCTTTTTCAAGACTTTTTAAAAGCGGTTAGACTATATTTATAAAACTTCATTGAATTGTTAAAACTCCCATAGTAACGCGGTGGAAATTGCAGTATCTTCTTTTTTGACTGAGAGTGGTGGAGTGGTATCCTTGAGATGTTTTGCACTGGTATTGAGGTGAAGTGAACCATAGATAGGAATAATAAGCTCAAAGGTTTGCGAAGCAACATAATCTTTTGAGTCTTTAAATTTAGGCTGATAATAGCCAATATAAGTAATTTTTGAAGTGGCTGAAATTTTTTTTGTATAGGCAGCGTAAATATTGATGCGAGAGTTATTTTCGTGAGGATTGTCCAGAGAATGCGAATAGGATATCTCCTCTTTCAATGCTCCTACCCCAAGGTAGCTTTTCCCCCACTCAGTAGAATTTAAAAAACGCCATCGCAAGTTTGCGCCGACAAGTGAACGGCCTTTTATATCTCTAAAGGTGTCTTGTTCGGATTGTAAAAATATTTCCGAATTTAAATCGTTCACTCCAGTACTATGTATACCACGCAAGTGCCCGTATAATTTATCTTCATTTTTCACTCCAAATGATTCGCCATAATTATAAGTCAACGTACCCCAAATAAGATAATCAATTGCTTCATCATATTGGATACGTCCCCCAAAAGAATATTCATCTTTTACAGTATTACCTCTTTTTGAGCTAATCGAAGTAGAAATGCTACCGCTAAGTCCAGGCTTAGAGCCTATGTCAACCGGTGCAATGCTAACGAGTGCTAAAACTGAAGTACAGTAAAAAAAAATGGAAATAAAAAAGCGCATAGATATCCTTGAGTCGAATTGGAGCGGTATTGTATCAATATAAAAGATATTTTTTAGAATTTAGACTTGAAATAATCCAAGTAATAGAAAATATCTAATCCTTGGTATGTTACGCTAAAACTTTTCTAAAACAATTTTAATCTGTGCTAATGACATCAAATTTTTAACCCCAAAAGAGTATCATAATGGCAACTAAAATACGAGGTATTAATGATGTTGGATTGTGCTATTATCGGAGGGGGACCTGCGGGACTAACTGCTGGTTTGTATGCTACGCGAGGTGGGCTTGATAATGTTACTATGTTTGAAAAGGGGATGCCTGGTGGGCAAATCACGCAAAGTTCAGAAATTGAAAACTATCCAGGTGCTACAGGGCATAATCTAAGTGGTATGGACTTGATGATTCCATGGCCAGAGCAGTGTCAGCGTTTTGGTCTTAAGCATGAGATGTCTGAGGTGACACGTGTCTCTCAAAATAGTGATAAAACATTTACAATTAGCAAATCAGATGGTTCGAGTATCATGGCAAAGAGTGTTATTGTAGGTACAGGTTCGACCCCAAAACGTGCAGGATTTGAGGGTGAAGATAAATATTTTGGTCGTGGCGTAAGTACGTGTGCGACGTGTGATGGATTTTTTTATAAGGGTAAAGAAGTTGTTGTTATTGGGGGTGGCGATACGGCGCTCGAAGAGGCATTGTATCTCTCTAAAATTTGTTCCAAAGTGACATTAGTGCATCGTCGTGATACATTTCGTTCGGCACCTAGTACGATCGACCGTGTAAAAAATACCGATAATATCGAGCTAGTCCTCAATGCAGTTCCCAAAGAGGTTACAGGGGATCCAATGGGTGTTACGGGTCTGGATGTGATATTGAGCGATGGGACTATTCGACATATTGATGCTCCGGGAGTTTTTACATTTGTGGGCAACGATGTCAATAATCAAGTTTTACTCCAAGAAGATGGAAGTTTTTTATGCGATATGACACCATCAGGACAGGTAAAGGTCGATATTAACATGCGCACTTCGGTTGCTGGATTGTACGCAACGGGTGATATGAGAGAAGACGCACCTAAACAAGTAGTATGTGCAGCAGGTGATGGAGCGGTTGCGGCATTGCAGGCAATTACCTATGTGGATGAGCTAAGTCATCACTAAACCCGAAAAAGATACAATACGATTTATTATTGCAAACGAGGAATAATCATGACAAGAGTGGGCGTATTTGGTGCTGGCGGACGTGTTGGAAAGCTTATCATCGACGATTTACATACTGAAACTGAGATATCACTGGGGTGCGTTTATGTTCGTAATGAGCTTGATTTTGCGATTGACCCCTCGGTGTTGGTGACTAATGATATGAATGTCTTTCTTAAAAGTTCAGATGTAATTATCGATTTTTCGCTTCCAGAAGCGACTCAAAAACTTTTGGAGTGTGCCATGGAGCATCCGCGTCCTTTGGTGATTGGTACGACTGGAATGGATGCGCATCAGCTTAATCTTCTCAAATCTGCTAGTGAAGTGATGCCGATTTTGTATGCTACTAATATGTCTCTAGGCGTTGCACTGCTAAATCGGCTGGTAGCAACGGCTGCAAAAACGTTGCGTGATTTTGATGTTGAAATCGTCGAACAGCATCACCGTCACAAGAAAGATGCTCCAAGCGGTACAGCACTGACGTTAGCGCACAGTGCAGCTCATGCTCGTAATTTAGACCTGGATACAGTACGTGTGAGCGGTCGCGATGGAAATATTGGTGCACGAAGTCGTGACGAAATAGCTGTGATGGCATTACGTGGTGGTGATATTGTGGGACGTCATACGGTCGGTTTTTACAATGAAGGTGAGTTTGTAGAGCTGCATCATACAGCAACGAGTCGTAACACGTTTTCAAAAGGGTCTATTCGTGCCGCTAAGTGGTTACGCAGCAAAGAGGCTGGATTATACACAATTAGTGATTGCTTAGAGTTGCAAGCTTGAATTTTGGAACAAAATGTGTAGTTACCTTTAAAATTTTCAAAAGCTTTGCTTTTGTAGCTTTAGAGGATTGCAAAGGACTTTAGTCCTTGCCATTAAAATGGATGCATTCGTTTTAATGTTTAATAATGACTTGGGAGAATAAATGCGTAGTTTAAATGAAAAATGTGCCGTTGTAGGGATTTTTGACCATCCACAGGCGTCGACGTTGGCGTACTTTTCACTTCATGCGCAACAGCATCGAGGACAAGAAGCGGCAGGAATTAGTTCTGGTAATGGAAAAAAGCTTTTTACCATTAAAGACCGTGGTTTGGTTACGCAGGTTTTTGATAATCAAAAACTCGCGACGCTCCAAGGTTCAATGGCAATCGGGCATACTCGCTACTCTACTGCGGGTGATGATTCGATTTTGGATGCTCAGCCGGTATTTGCTCGTTATGATCTGGGAGAGATGGCAATTGTCCATAATGGTAATCTCACCAATGCCAAAGAAGTTCGAGATGCTCTGATCAAAAAAGGGGCGATTTTTCAAAGCTATATGGATACCGAAAATCTTATCCACTTAATTGCTAAAAGCGATCAAGAGCAACTAACTGACCGTATTATCGATGCGGTCAGAAAAATCGAAGGTGCTTATTCGCTTGTATTTTTGAGCCGTACTAAGATGTTTGCTATGCGGGATGCTCATGGATTTAGACCATTAAGTCTTGGACGTGTTGGTGATGGTTATGTGGTAGCCTCTGAAACCTGCGCATTTGATCTGATTGGTGCTGAGTATATTCGTGAAGTAGAGCCAGGGGAATTGTTGATTTTTGAAACGGGTAAAGCACCACAATCGATCAAAGTTTTTGAACCAACTCCCAAGCACTGTATTTTTGAATATGTCTATTTTGCACGCCCTGATTCCAACGTTTACGGACAAAATGTGTATCAAATGCGTCATGCAATGGGTAGAAAATTGGCTCTTGAAAAACCTGTAGAAGCTGATATGGTAGTACCTGTTCCTGACGGTGGTATTCCTGCTGCAATCGGATATGCACAGCAAAGTGGTATCCCTTTTGAGATGGCGATTATGCGTAATCACTATATTGGCCGTACCTTTATTGAACCTACTCAGGAGATGCGAGATCTCAAAGTTAAGATGAAGCTCTCTCCGATCAAAAACATGATTCAAGGTAAGCGCCTGATTGTTATAGATGACTCTATTGTCCGAGGTACTACCAGCCGTCAAATCGTCCGTATGCTCAAGGCTGCAGGTGCAACAGAAGTGCATATGCGTATTTCGAGCCCTCCAACTACTGATCCTTGTTTTTATGGTGTGGATACTCCTGATAAAGAAAAACTCATTGCAGCAAATATGACCAATGCTGAAATTTGTGCATTTATCGAAGCAGATTCATTGGGTTATTTGAGTAATAATGGTTTGCTAGAGAGCGTCAATGGCAAAGAAGAAAATTACTGTACTGCCTGTTTTACTGGCAAATATATTATTTAATGATAAACATTAAAACGAACTCGTCCGTTTTAATGTCAGGGATAAATGTCCCTTGTATCCCCCTAAAGTTACAAAGAACTCTGTTTTTTGAGAAATGAGACGAAAATGTGTAAACAAATTTTTACTTTCGGGCATTATTTGCGTGAAAAATTTGGGTGTAAAGTCTCGAAAGTTCCAATCTCTATTTCAGGATTTACGTGCCCTAATATAGACGGTAGTGTTGCAAAGGGCGGCTGTACTTTTTGTGAAAATGACTCATTTAGTCCTAGTTTAGATCAAACAAAACCGCTTAAAGGTTTTTTTCTGAATATGGATTCACTTGAAAATCCTCACCTTCAAAAACAACTCGACCAGCTCCAATGGCAATTTGAGGCGTTGTCAAAAAAACTTTCTTCTGATAATGGAACTCAAAAATATCTTGTTTATTTTCAAAGCTTTACCAACACCTATGCACCATTGAAAACACTCAAAGCATTGTATGAAAAAGCATTGAGTTTTGAAAATGTGGTAGGCTTGAGTATTGGAACTCGCTCGGATTGTATTAATGACGAGACGTTTGAGTATTTGTGTGAGTTATCACATAAAACTGAAATTTGGATAGAGTTTGGGATACAGTCGATTTTTGATGAGACGTTGGAGAAAATCAATCGTGGGCATAATGCACAAAATGTCAAAGATGCGATTGTCAAAGCCAAATCATATGGGCTCAATGTATGTGGACACCTCATATTTGGCCTTCCGGGTGAGACTAAAGAGATGATGTTGCAAACTGCTCAAGTTGCGTATGAGTTGGAGGTTGATTCTCTCAAATACCATCCTTTATACGTTGTGAAGCGTACAGCTCTGGCCAATGAATACATGCGTGGAGAGTTTGAACCGATTGCTGAAGAGCTGTATTTAGAGGTACTGTGTGAAGCATTGGCTGCCAAACCTGCTCATATTAGTGTTCAGCGCTTAACAGCTGGTATCGATGATGATTCTCTTCTCGCACCACTGTGGTGTAAAGATAAAAATAGACAGCTCAAAGCCATCAATGATAGGCTTAGACGCATTGGATTGAAATACTAGTGCTTAGCCATTAAAACGAACAAGTCCGTTTTAATGGAAGGGGGCTAAACTCTCTAAACTATTCTACGATAACTCTTGAATAAACGCTGTAACCTTGAAAGTGTGGAGGGTGAGGCATTGTAATATGAAAGTTTTTTCGCTGCCCTGGTTTTAGATTGGTAGCAACTATTTCTGTGGTGATGAGATACGAGGGCTTATAGGTATTAGGATCGTCACCTAGCATCTCAGCAAAGGCATTGGATTGAAACGATGGCTCCCCCTCTTTGGCTATAGATTCTTTATTGATGATTTTTATTTCAACACTTACGGTTCCTACAGTGTAATCTCCATTATTATAGACGCTTCCAGTGAAAAAAATCTTTTCGGTGGGGAGAAACCGTCTATCTTTTACCTCTGAGAGTGTTACCTTTTTGGTATAGCTATCAATAAACAATAGTGATCCAAATATCATTCCTATGGATGTGAGTAAATAGGTAATAATAATTGAGACTTTTGCTGATGATTTGGAGGATTGCTGTAGTGTAACTAGTGTCAAAGCAAGAAAAGCGATTACTATGACAATAAGTGCACCATAATGCCAAAAAGTCATGTAGGTATTCACCGGCAGACTCCAGTTGCAGTTACATTAAATTTTTTTGAATACCTAAAAGGTTCGATAAGGAGCTTGAAGTCTTGCGATTCTTGAGGCTTTAATGGCTCTTTTAGGGTGATGTTTTCAGAGCGAAATGGAAGATAAAGATAGATTTTATTGAGTTGTTTAATCTTATTTATTTTGGAAATCCCAATAGTCACAGTACACTCTTTAAATGTTTTCTTGGAAGTATTCTTAATATCACCACGAATGAGAAGAATATCACTAAACTCCAAATCTTGAACGGTTGTGAGAGTGATAGTATGCTTGTAAAGTGTTGCATGAAGGATACGATAGCCCGCATAAGGAGCAATAGTTATAGTTAAGAATGATAAGAATATGAGTGTAACTGCAGTTTTTATGTGATGATGTAGTAAAACTGCCATAATAAGTAAAAGAGCAAAAACAAATATGATTCCTCCAAAGAGGAAATAATCGTAAAGACCAAGAGTGTGAATAAAGTTTACGATATGTGCTTTCATTGTGTCCTAGAGTTTTTCTCCGCAATACCGCTAGTGCCGACACGACGTACAAGCTCTTGTTTAATGCGGTCAGGTGAAATATTTTTATGTCCCAATGCGACGAGGACATGATAGACCAAATCGGCACATTCATAAATAATTTCAGCTTCATTATTGTCTTTTATGGCAAAAGCAAACTCTCCTGCCTCTTCTACTACTTTTTTGAGGATTGCATTGTCTCCTTTGGAGAGGAGTTTAGCTGTCCATGAGCTTGTTGAATCACCATTTTTACGCTCTAAAATAGTGTGATAAAGCTCATCAATAATTCCATAAGCAGCTAGTGTATCGATTTGAGGGGTGCTTATACTCTCTCGTGAGGCGAGATCGGTAAAGAAACACGATTTGCGACCAGTATGACATGCAACACCTTCTTGACGTACCATAATGAGTAATGTATCATTGTCACAGTCAAGTAAAAAACGCTCACAGTGCTGGAGATGACCGCTGGTTTCTCCCTTTTTCCATAAGCGCTGTTTGGAGCGTGAGAAATAGTGAGCGATTTTAGTGGAGAGAGATAATTCAAGCGCTTCACGATTCATATATGCCATCATCAGTACTTCAAGCGTGGTAGAGTCTTGGATAATGACGGGAAGAAGGTCTGATTTTTCCCAATCGATTTGGTCAAGGGTATTCATCTATTTTCCAGTTGATGTAATTTTTTGTGAATCACCGCTTTTGGTATCGAGCCAAATATTTGGTGTTGACCCCCCTGGTGTTAAGAATATTTTAGCATCTTTGTTCTCTTTAAGAGCCTCATTGAACTTTCCTTGAACCTTGATTTGTTCTAGTTTGAGTAAAGCAGGAGAGAGTGATTGTGCAATGAGATGATTGGCTCTGGCTTGAGCATTTGCTTCAATAGTGAGCGCATTAGCGGTACCTTGTGCTTCTGTCTCTTTTTTGAATGCCTCTTGTTTTGCTCGTTCAACATCTTGCTGTGCTTTTTCAACTTCTTGCTTGGCTACTTGTACTCGTTCGATTTGCTCTTTAACTTTTTGCGGCAAGCCGATTTCACGTAGTTGGATAGATTCTAAATCTGCAGGTCCACTTTTTTGACGATCAACTGCTGCACGAATCCCCGATTCAATTTTCAAAGCGATAGCATTGCGCATGATAGGTAATGTTTCAGCATCGTATTGTCCAATAACGTTGCGTACAACATCACGAGCAACTGGATCTATAATTTTATCCTCCCAGCTAAATCCCCAATTTGAGATAGTTTGTGCAGCTAGTTGCGCATTGAGGCGGTATTGCACGGTGAGATCAATTGCAACAGGAAGTCCACGTTTATCCAATACAGTGATTGAAGGCTTGGTGAGGATACCATCACCACTGGTTGATTCACGATCAATTTTGTCAGCATAATTAATAATACGTACTTTGGTATCTACGATGTAGACTTTTTGGATAACAGGGATGAGAAAATGTAATCCTGGCATCAATGAGCTATCACTGTATTTACCATTAGTAGAGAGAATCCCCCGTTCTCCTTCGTTGATAATAATAAATGGTTTTGCAAGAAGCATAATAAGGGCAAATCCACCGATAACCCATAGCATTTGCATCTTTTTTGGGCTCATGGTAAAGTCCATTTTTGGAGGCTGAGGAACTTTGAAACCACCACCTGAATTAGGGGTAGAACTTCCCTCTTCTTTTTTCTTTTTATTAAAATAATCGTTCATATCGCTTGCCATGGATAAATTCCTTAGTTGATATAGGTGAGATAGTGATCATAGTCAGGGTTACGCCCACATACGATGTCAAAATATGCACTTTGTATTTTTTCAGTCATTTCACCTCGTCCGCCAGCACCCAAGACACGAGCATCTACTTCACGAATAGGAGTGATTTCAGCAGCCGTCCCGGTAAGAAATGCTTCGTCAGCGATGTAGATCTCTTCACGAGTGATTTTACGACGAATTACTTTGATACCCATGTTTTGTGCCATTTCAATAACGGTTTTTTGAGTGATAGAAGCCAAAGAGTTGTCATTGGGAGGAGTGATAAGCTCCCCATCTTTGATCATGAAAAATGCTGCACCACTGGCTTCTGCGACATACCCTTCATCATCGAGTAATAGTGCTTCATCATATCCCGCTTCAACCGCTTCAAATTTCGCCATTTGGGAGTTAAGATAGTTACCTACTGCTTTAGCTTTCCCCATATTGGACTTATTGTTGGGACGACTAAATGAGGAAATCTTGAGGCGAATACCACGTTTCATCCCTTCTTCACCGAGATAAGCACCCCATTCCCATGCAGCGATAGAGACCTCAACAGGTGCTTCTTTGTGGTAGACACCCATGACGCCATAGCCCAGATAAACGATAGGGCGAAGATAGATATTCTCACCAGTAAAATCGTTGGATTTTAAGAGTTCAATTTGAGCATGGTTAAGTTCTTCAACGGTATAGGGGACAGTGATTAGTGTCATTTTGGCGGATTCAATCAGACGCTTTGTATGGTCGTTTAGACGAAAAATAGCATACCCTTTTGGGGTTTTATAGGCTTTCGTTCCTTCAATAGCGCCATTACCATAATGTAAGGTGTGGGAAAGAACGTGAATTTTTGCGTCTTTCCAAGGTACAAGTTTTCCGTTCATCCAAATATTTTTTGCTTCGTTCATTGTTATCGATTCTCCATGTGAAGATAAAAGTATGGAATTCTAGCGTAGATGGCGTTTAACATTGATTAAAATGCCTATGGTCAGAGTATAATTTTAAGAAACAAAGGGTTTAAATGTTAATTTTTAAACATATTGTATTGCTGGTTGGTTTAAGTGTAAGTGTTTGGGCAGATTTTTCGATGGATTCTATACGCTCCAAATTATTAAGTGGCGTAGTATCGCTGTATTTTGAAACAAAAGGATACGGTAAAGTAGAAAATGCCACCGTTGATACCGTCAAAAAAACACTTCATTTTACATTGATGCCTGAGGGGGAGGCTCAAAAACTGACCATTGATATTGGCAAATACAGTGTCAAAAAAATAGAGGGTGAAGATAATCTGGTTTTGCAAAATATCAAGACTAATCGTACGTGGTTAACACGTTTTTTTGCTAATGAGATGGAAAAAGGGATAGAAATTCCAATGGGAACGGCCTCCAAAAGAGCAGGCTCATTGCTGCTTGGTTTTTAGACAGTTGGTGTGTTGACCATCCAAATCGAGAAAACATCTGCATAGTTCCAAAAAGATTGAATATAATCAGGGTTAATCCCTTCTGCTTCAAGTTGTGGCAATAAAACGGCATAAAACTCCAACCATCGACGACGACTGCTCTCATCTATACGAAAGGGTGCATGTCGCCCTACCATGCGAGGTTCACCACGTGATTGAGCAAAATAGTCAGGACCACCGCAAATTTGGATAAAAAAATCAGCCGCATGTTTTTTGGCAGCACTAAAATCATCTTCGTCATTGACAGGAAATAAAAAAGCAATATCACTAGTACGTATCATCTCATAATGGTCATTGACAAGCTTGCGAAATCGCTCTTCACCTACTTCGAAAAAAAATCCAGGATGAGGCTTAGTGACGGGAGGACGTACTCCTAAAACACCATCAGTTATTGTTAAATTCATTATTTCCCCTTATGGTAATTATCCGTATTGTAAAACTTTCACCACCAAAAAAAGCTTAAATGAGAGAATACTTCTACTTTTTAGTCGATGCTTTGTATAATTTTGTAAAGTATACGATGTTGGAGATGATGAATGGATGCACATGTTTGGATGGGTTCAACCAAGATAGTCAAAGAAAGTTACAATGAGCTAACAAGTCCCTATGATGGGAAAGTGGTATCACGAAGTGCTAAGTGTGATGTTGCTGATGCTCACAATGCTCTCCAAGTTGCGCACAATGCTGCAAAAATTGCCAAAAAAGTCCCCTTGCATCAACGTTGTTCATGGTTGCACGATGTAGCACTACGCCTCAAGGAACAGCGTGAGGAGTTTGCTCGTACTTTGTGTGATGAAGTAGGCAAGCCTATCACCTATGCACGAATCGAGGTGGATCGCTGTATAGAGACAATTGAGCTTAGTGCTCAAACAATGAGAACGATGCACGGTGAAACGATCAATACGGATGCGATGCCAAGCGGGAGAAGCTCCCTTTCCTATTGGCGCCGAGAGCCTGCGGGCGTTGTGGTGGCGATTACCCCTTTTAATTTCCCGCTAAATCTTGTAGCTCACAAACTAGCTCCTGCATTAGTGGCAGGCAATGCGGTGGTACTTAAACCCACTCCTGAGGCCCCACTGTGCGCTTACAAACTAGCATCTCTTTTTATTGAAAGTCCGTATGCGACTCCTGATGCATTGAGTGTTGTGTATGGTGATGCCGATGTCGGGGGAGCGTTGGTTGGAAGTGATATACCAAGAGTGATTAGCTTCACGGGTTCTGTTGGAGTCGGAAATATCATTACCAAAACCGCAGGGATCAAAAAAATCTCTCTAGAACTAGGCGGTAATGCAGCGACCTATATTGATGAGAGTGCGGATGTGGAGTATGCGGCAAACCGTTGTGCGATGGGTGCGTTTGTAAACTCGGGTCAAGTGTGTATTTCGCTACAGCGTATTTATGTCAACAGTACAGTTTATGATGAATTTGCGTTCAAAATGGCTCAAGCAACTTCCAAGCTAGTAGTGGGGTCACCCTACGATGAAGAGACTTTTCTGGGACCACTAATCAATGATGAGGCGGCACAAAGAGCCTATGGTTGGGTTCAAAGTGCGATTGACCAAGGGGCACGTGCTTTGAGCGATGTCAAAGTGGAGGGAAAAATGTTTTCTCCGTGTGTGATGGCGGACGTACGTGATGATATGGCAATTGTGTGTGAAGAAGTATTTGCCCCCATCGTGAGTTTGATAAAAGTGGACACCGTAGATGTTGCGATTGAAAAGATGAACAATTCTCCCTATGGATTACAGTTTTCAATTTTCACCAATAATCTCAAAAATGCGACCAAGGTAATTGAGAACTGTGAAGCAGGTGGTATTATCGTTAATGATATTCCGACACTTCGTTTTGATATTCAGCCCTATGGTGGAGTCAAAATGAGCGGTGTAGGGCGTGAGGGTCCACGATTTGCGATAGAGGAAATGACGGAAATAAAATCGATAGTAATTTTATAATAAAGGTAGTGAT
>CAMBHX010000031.1 GCA_945867285.1 Sulfuricurvum sp. IAE1 | reverse complement strand
CCTTCCATCCCATAAACACACATATAGGTTCCACCAATCCCAACTGCATTTTCAGGGGTCCATGTACGTGCAGGATTATATTTGGTTGTGACCAAACGGTGTCTGGGATCAATAGGAACCGCTACGGGAGCACCTAAATAGACATCTCCTAATCCCATTACCAAATACTCGGCATCAAAAAGGATATTTTGTACCTGATCGATACTCTCTAATCCATTCATCCGTCGAATAAACTCGATATTGCTCGGACACCATGGTGCATCGTCTCTCACCGATTGCATGTACTTCTCAATCGCCAGTTTGGTCGAAGGATCATCCCACGATAAAGGGAGATAGACGGTACGGCTTGGGACAACAATATCGCTCGTTGCTGGCATCTTTGAGAGAATCTCTTTTACCTTTGAGAGTAACTCATTTAATGAGAGGCTGAGACTGTCATAATGGATCTGAAGAGAGCGAATCCCAGGGGTGAGATCGATCATCCGTTTATCATTGTCATGTTTGAGCTGTTGCATCAGCTCATGTACCTGAAAACGAAGGGTAAGATCGAGCTCCATCGGACCAAATTCGATCAATACATTATGATCACCGGAGAGTCGGATTCTCACCTCATCATGTCTCTCATTGGCCTCAATCACCGACACAATCGGGGAGGTGATGTTCGATGGAGTGATGGATGGAAGTGAGCCTTGTAAGGTAGCAATGACCTGTTCTTGATTTTTTTCCATTGCAACGGCGTCATCGTAGGATACGCTGATGAATCGCACCTTGTCTTTGGGTGATAACTGCCCCATTTTCCAAAGCTCTGAGCCGACAATCGTAACAGGGCAGACAAAACCACCCAAACTTGGTCCATCTGGACCCAAAATCACGGGCATATCTCCGGTAAAATCAACCGTACCGATAGCATAGGCATTATCATGCAGATTGGATGGGTGTAACCCTGCTTCTCCCCCATCTTCTCTCGCCCAAATCGGTTTTGGTCCGATGAGACGGATACCGGTTCGATTGGAGTTGTAGTGCACTTCCCAATCGGTAGCGAAAAAAGTATCAATATACTCCTCATCAAAAAAATCAGGAGCACCGTGCGGGCCGTAAATCACCCCTATTTCCCACTCATGTGTCATTTGTGGAGATAATGCACTATCCAATACCACACTAGAGGTATTACAGAGACTTGGAAGGGTAGTCAGCTGATCGCCAATTTGTAAGATCCTCCCCGCATGACCTCCAAATTCTCCGAGAGTAAACGTCGCCGTACTGCCCAAATATTCCGGTACATCAAATCCACCCTCAATCAGTAAATACGTCCGTGCACCCGCACCCTCAATCATCCCCATTTTGAGCTGATCACCCGCACTTATTTCAACACTCTCATAGTACGACACATCGATACCATTGATCTGAGCTTTCATCTTAGCACCGGCTAGAACAATCCGCGTTGGAAAATGAAATTTCAATGTAGCACCCACTACCGTCATCTCCAATCCGGCGGCGGCATCATCATTGCCTAATAATCGGTTACCAAGTCTAAAAGAGAGAGGATCCATCGGTCCTGATGGTGGAACCCCTATATCCCAATCTCCAATCCGTCCCGGGGCAGATTGGATGGTTGTATGTGTACCGGGTTTGATCACTTCGATCACTTTGGGTGTATACTCTAGGGTTCCGAGATATTTGGTCGTTTGTTCACCTCGAGCAAATACCTCTTGAGATAGAACATAGTTGAGATATCCTAAATTAGTCACGATTCCATAGAGTGTCGTCTCCTCCAATGCACGGATCATCGCTTCTATCGCTTTGTCGCGTGTCGGTTCATGAACGATCAATTTTGCAATCATCGGATCATAATAGGGGGAGACAACACTCCCTTTCTCGATCCACGTCTCACATCGCAATGTGGTTGGAAAGATCACTTCACTGAGTACCCCTGAACTGGGCTGAAAATTTTTCATCGGATCTTCGGCATAAATTCGCACTTGGATCGAATGACCCTGTGGGGAATACTCATATTTGAGCTGATCGCTCAATTCTCCAGATGCTTCGAGGATCATCCACTCGACAAGATCGACTCCATATATCTCCTCAGTGACACCATGTTCTACCTGCAGACGTGTATTCACTTCTAGAAAATAAAACTTTTCCTCGAGCGTATCGTATACGAATTCTACCGTTCCAGCCGATTTATACGATGCAGCACGGGCCAAGTCTAGCGCAGAGCGTCGCAGCTGTGCTCTCACCTCATCACTAAGACCTGGTGCTGGTGTCTCTTCGATCACCTTTTGGTTTCGACGTTGCAAGGAGCAATCTCTCTCCCCCAATGCGATCACATCCCCTTTTCCATCTCCAAAGATCTGTACTTCGATATGTCGCGCATGAGCTACAAATTTTTCGAGATAGATTCCGCCTTGAGAAAAGTTGCTTTTACTCAATCGTCCAACCGACTCATAAGCGCTTTCGAGCTCTTGAGCACTGTAGCACAATGCCATTCCGATACCGCCTCCACCGGCAGTACTTTTGAGCATCACCGGATAGCCAATCACCTCAGCAGCTCCAAGCGCCTCTTGGATACTGCTGAGCAGTTCCGTCCCTGGTAGGAGAGGAACATTTTGCGATTTGGCCATACTTCGAGCAGTGTGTTTTAAACCAAACTCTTCTAGATGACGAGGGGTTGGGCCAATAAAGACGATCCCCTCTTTTTCACATCGACGTGCGAATTCACTGTTTTCACTCAAAAAACCATACCCTGGATGAATCGCCTCTGCACCCGTATCACGAGCAGCCTGGATAATTTTATCAACATCGAGATAACTCTCTTTTGCCGGCGGTTCTCCTAGACATATCGCTTCATCGGCTAAGAGTACATGCAATGATGCAGCATCAGCATGCGAATAGACCGCCACCGATCCAATATTCATTTTTTTAAGGGTGCGGATAATACGACACGCGATCTCTCCACGGTTGGCAATTAGAATTTTTGAAAACATGTTTATTCCTAATACGAAAATCTATAGATCAAAATTATTTGTAAATACTCAATCGAACGGGGGTGGGATTGAAGGCATTACACGGGTTATTTAACTGCGGACAGTTCGAAATAAGTACCAGCGTATCCATCAATGCAACCAATTCAATCGTACTGCCAGGAGTAGAGATCCCATCAATAATCGCCAATGTACCATCCGCTTCTACAGGAACGTTCATGAAAAAATTGATATTGCTCACAAGATCGCGTTTATCCATCCCCATTTGCCCAAGAGCCAAGAGATAATTATCACGACATGAGTGCATATCGAGTTTATCGAGCGAATATCGAACCGTATTGCTCTCCGCGCTGCATGCACCGCCGAGTGTGTCATGACGTCCGCATGTATCACTGATCACTTTCATCATCACATTTCCCAGATTGGAGATGAGCTCTGTCCCCGTCTCGACAAAGATATTCTTTTGACGGACAATCGTTTGAGGGGCACTGTAGCGCTCACTCACATCATTCGCATTATAAAAGAGAGTATCAACGGCTTGACACCCTTCTAGATCCACAATTCGCAAGATCTCTCCTGCTTTAACTACATGGTACCATGGCTCACCCGCAGGTATCGTCTCATCATAGATCATCTCAGACATTACATCCTCCTTGAGTAAACTGTTTCATATAATTTCGAGTGTTGACAAACGCCCGTTCACTCCGTTGTGAATCGATGACACACGGATCATCCGAGGCAACGCTTTCTCCTGTATACACCGATAGACTTAAGGGTTTGACATCATACGAAGAGTTGGTGCTCAGTACATGAACGGTATTGGATAAAATTACCAATACATCCATCTCTGCGCGCAATTCGATGAAACTTCCTGCCGTGATGGAATCTTCGCTATAGACGAGATTACCTTTATCATCAATGCGAACATCTGAAAATAGATTGAGACATGGCATAATGTCACGTCGTCCCATCCCATATTTGCCCAGTTCCACCAAAAAATTATCAAAATCATTTTTATAATAGCAATTTCGTTTGGTTTGGTAATTCCCAAGACCGCACAATTTTTCCACATCTGAAGCCATCGTGTAACCACAGATCGTATCGTGTGTTGCAGTGCTATCACTTATGATAGACATCAAAATTCTCCCCATGTCTGAATAAAGAGATTTCCCCTGACTGAGGTAAGCGTTGTATTGTATTTTGACCGTATCGGCTGCATTGTATCGCTCTGTGCGTTCATGCACATTGTAAAACAATGCCGATAATCCACTGGTTCCTTCAGTATTGACTATACGAAGTACTTGCCCTTTTCGGACGATTTTTGACCATCGACCACCACCTGGCAATACCTCATCAAAAAGGACATTCTCATTCACTAATGGTTTCATTGATACCGACATGATCTTCTCCCATATTTTTTTGTTTGTTTTTATCAAGTTTTATATCATTCACTATAATCGCACCAAAGGCATTTGGTGAGTGGGGATCGTTACGCACCTTATCAAAGACCAATAACCGAGTCCCCAGTTCAAATGCCTCTTTGACATCATGTGTCACCATAAAAATGGTCAATCCATATTTTTTCCATAAACCCTGCACTAGGACGTGCATATCGGCTTTACTCCCTGGATCAAGCGCACCAAAAGGCTCATCGAGCAAAAGAATCTTCGGCTTTTTCACCAATGCCTGTGCAATCGATAGACGCTGTTGCATCCCCCCTGAGAGTTCAGATGGGTATTTATCGGCCGAGTGAGCCAAACCAACCGATTCGAGCATCTCCATCGCTTCGGCTTTCATTTTGCGTCGCGTAGCACCAAAGACTTTCCCTAGCAAAGGAGATTTTTCCATCTCCAATCCCAACATCACATTCTCAAGAGCTTTTAGATGAGGGAAAAGGGCATATTTTTGAAACACAACCCCACGATCCGAATCGGGTTCATTTGAGATGGGTTTTCCATCGAGCAAAATTGAACCTTTAGATGGGGTATCTTGCCCCATCAACATCCGCAAAAATGTACTCTTCCCACATCCAGATGGTCCAATCAAGGTACAAAATTCTCCTTGAGCTATCGTCAAATTAATTTTTTCCAAAACAACGTTATCGCCGTAGGTTTTCCACACATTACGTATTTGAAGATAACTCATCATTTCTCCTTTCGATACCATGGAAATGCTTTGCGTATCAAAATCGCCAGCATCAAATCCATCATATAGGCTAAAAAGGTGATCCAGATCACATAAGGGAAAATGACATCCATCTCCATATAACGTCGCATCAAAAATATCCGATACCCAAGCCCCTCAGATGAAGCAATCGCTTCAGCCGTAATCAGAAACAACCATGCAGCTCCGAGCGAAAGGCGCAATGCGTCCAATAGACGAGGCAAAACGTGTGGCAAAACCACTCGTAGAATAATCTGCCACGTCGATGCACCCAATGTTTGCACTTTGATCAAGAGCTCTTCTGGTATCTCCAAAGCACGTTGCTGCGTATCACGTATCAAAAATGGTGTCACACCTATCACGATAAGAGCCACTTTAGCTGGCTCTTCGAGACCAAAAATGATGAGCAATATTGGCAATATCGCTATCGGCGGTATCAACGATATCGCAGCAGAAAACGGAGACAACAGCGACCTGACAATCGGCAATGTTCCCTGAATAATTCCAAAAAACAGCCCGATGATTACCGAGATCCCTAGCCCTTCACCGATACGTTTGAGACTTGCAACCGTATCAGTAAATAAAATAGGCTCTTCGGTTAATTCATCCACTTCCGTAGTCATCATGACCACGGCATCGGCTATCACCTCAAACGTAGGAAGAAGCTTATCGTCAGGATTTGCTGCATGACGTGCATCCGCTGCAATCCAGTAGATCAATCCAAGGATTACAAACGGTAGTATTTTTAAGAGCGGTGAAAACCGTCCTGCATCCAGATTGATCAAACGCATGGCTTAGAGTTTCCCTTGGGCAGCCAGTTTTACATATTCAGAGCTAAATCGGAGTTTGGTATTCTTAGCATCTCCGATCGCTTTGTTCGCAGGAAACGTCATACCGATGAAATTAGCATTTTTTGCTTTGTTTCCTAACAATCCATGTGCATAGGAGAATTTGCTCACTTCACCCATTGTCGTGATCAGCTTTGGATCTTCGGTAAATTTTTGAGCTTCTGCAGCGGTATAAAACATTTTTGTCGTTGCGAGTTGTGATTGATACTCTTTGAGAGATGTTCCTGATGCTTTTGCCATCATAGTGCGAGCTTCGATCCCTTTGGCATCGTTTTTAGACATGATTCCCATAATCTCAAACCATGCACCGGTCAACGCTTTACCGAGTTTTGGGTTCTCTTTGAGTGTTTTGGTATTGACAACCATCATATCGATGATTTCACCAGGAATTTTGCTTGAATCAAACAACAATGTCGCTTTTGGTACTTTTTTCACTTCACCCAATTGTGGATTCCATGTAACCACGTTTTTCATCGATGGCGAGTTAAATGCAGAGACGATATCAGCATCGGACGTATTGATCGTTTTTACATCTTTTGCACTCAAACCAGCCGATGCCAATCCTCGCTCAAGAAGATAATGAGATACCGAATACTCAACCAAATTGATTTTTTGACCTTTAAGCTCTTTCATGCTTTTTGCACTTTTAGAGACGATTCCATCATTTCCGTTTGAGTAATCCCCAATGATCAATGCTGTTGAATCAACACCACCAGCTGCAGGTATAGTCAATGCATCCATGTTAGTCATTACACACCCATCAAATGATCCTGCTGAGTATTGATTGATCGATTCAACATAATCATTGAGTTGAACTACATCGATTTTAATCCCGTATTTATCTCCCCATTTTTTGACGATACCTTTACGAGCACCGTAATCCCATGGCATCCAGCCTGCATAAATGGTCCATGCGACTTTAAAATGTGTTTTTGGAGCAGCAAACATCGTAGTCGATGCAACAGCGAGAGCAACAACTCCCAACGCAAGACGTTTTGACAATGAAGGTGAAGTACCTTTGGATGAGCCTGCAGCAGATGTGCACTGAGTGGTTAGACGTGTCATGATAATCCTCCTGAACGGTTTAAAGAGAAAAAGCGAGGAGAAAACTCTCTCCCGGGCTTTTGTCCCTCCGTGTAACCGCTTGCGAGGCCGGATGCTCTCGGACCAGCGCATTTCTGCCGGAACCCTAGCATCCTTTTTGAACAATATTGGAAGAAATCTTCTCCCCGCTTTTTCTTCATGGGATAATTATAGAGGAATTACATTAGGAGTAATCACCTTTATTGATTAAATTTTAATCAATAAACAGATTGTTTAATTTTTGTTCTTCTTGAAACACCCTTTCTCCACACAGTTGATTCTTGGTATTAGTCTATCCCCTATAACAGTACGCCAAAAACGGTAGTGATAATCTGAGATGATACTCATATAACACATCGTATCTATTGGTATTTTTTGGATAAAATATGAAAAAACAAACGAGACTTTGATGAACTTTACTATCGATGCTACCTGTGGCAACGCACGAGCGTGTACTATTACTACAGCCAACTCCACCATACAAACCCCTATTTTTATGCCCGTTGGTACGGTAGGGAGTGTTAAATCGCTAGATATGTATGACATGACCGAGATCTTAAACACACAAATCATCCTAGCAAACACCTACCATACCTATTTACGCCCAGGAGATGAGACCATTGCGACGCTAGGGGGATTGCATAAATTCACTACCTATCCTAAAAGCTTTTTGACCGACAGTGGGGGATTTCAAGCCTTTAGCCTCAGCGATATATCCAAACCAACTGCACAAGGTATCGAGTTCAAAAGTCACATTGATGGCTCACGACACTTTTTTACCCCAGAAAAAGTGATCGATATTCAAAACAATCTCAACAGCGATATTATGATGATCTTGGATGATCTCGTTGCCCTTCCCGCAACGCAAGAACGCATACGTACCTCCATAGAGCGGACAACACAATGGGCAAAACAATCGATTGAGTATTTTCGGCATAAACAATCCCTTGGCATTGGCGTCCACCAAAACATCTTTGCCATTATCCAAGGGGGGACTGATTTGGCATTTCGTACACAATCAGCAACCGAACTGTGTGCGCTGGATTTTGACGGATTTGCAATAGGAGGCTTGAGTGTCGGTGAGTCTAATAACCTCATGTACGATACTGTAGAGCACACGACACCTCTTATGCCGACCCATAAACCTCGTTATCTCATGGGAGTGGGTACACCTGAGGATTTGATAGAGAATATCGAGCGTGGCGTCGATATGTTTGACTGTGTTATGCCAACACGAAATGCCCGAAATGGGACACTTTTTACTACCTATGGGCGTATCAATATCCGTGGTGCCAAATTCAAACTCGACCAAGACCCTATCGATCCTGCCTGTGATTGTTATACATGCAAACGCTACAGTCGTGCCTACTTGCATCATCTGTTTCGCTCTAAAGAACTTACCTTTTTCCGTCTTGCATCGTTACACAACCTTCACTATTATCTCTGGCTCGTAGGAGAAGCACGAAGAGCAATCTTAGCAGGAACATTTAACCAATTTAAAAAGGATTTTTATGCACTCCGACAAAACTAAAATAGACCTTGGCGTCAACATTGACCACATCGCCGTATTACGTGAAGCACGTAAAATAAACGACCCTGATCCACTCATGGCATTGGCAATTTGTGCACAAAACGGTGCGGATCAAATCACCATACATCTGCGAGAAGATAGACGTCATATTCATGATGAAGATGCACGCAATATACTCCAAAATTCTCCTATTCCCGTCAATCTGGAGTGCTCTATTAATCCCGATATTATTGATATTGTATGCCAATTTCGTCCCAACAGAGCCACACTTGTACCAGAAAAAAGAGAAGAAGTAACAACTGAAGGTGGGCTGGATGTTGTAGGTCAATATGATTTGATATTAAATGCTATAAATAAACTTAAAGCACACGATATTGAAGTTTCTTTATTTGTTGACCCCAATGAGACTGCTATACAGACTTCCGAAAAGCTAGGAGCCCATTGGGTAGAATTACACACGGGAAGCTTTGCAAATCTCTATGCTATGAGACATACCTCTCTCCCCTCTTCTCATCACATAATAGAGTCTCTTGCACATTTAAGCCGACCCCAGCTCGATGATGAACTTGAAGGTGCATACGCCTCGATCGTAGATTCTGCCAACTTGGCACGCACATTGGGGCTTAAAGTTGCTGCAGGGCATGGATTGAACTATCAAAATATTCAATGGATTACCAAGATTGACACCATTCAAGAATTCAATATCGGGCAAAGTATTATTGCTCGATCTGTATTTACAGGTTTGGCAAAAGCTGTAAGCGATATGAAAAAATTATGTCAGCGCTAAAAACAATCGCCATCAGCGTGGGTGATCTCAATGGAGTTGGATTTGAGATCATCCTCAAAGCACACAATGAGATAAAAAAAATCTGCAATCCCATGTACTGTATCAACTACACTATGGCGCACCAAGCAGCGATGCTTCTGGGGACCCAATTTCCCAATGATTTTAGTATGGTCAAAGTCAGTGGAGAGTTTACTATTGAAGCAGGTGTGGTCAGCGGTGAGAGTGGTCGATACAGCTATGATTCATTTACAACGGCACTCAAGCTAGCAACTACTAAATCCGTTGATGCTATCGTCACTCTTCCTATCCACAAAGAGGCATGGAAAAAAGCAGGTTTGTCGTACGTCGGTCATACAGATGCACTGCGAGATTTGCTCAAGAGCGATGCGATTATGATGCTGGGATGCGAAGAGCTATATGTGGCACTGTATACTGAACATATACCCCTAAAAGATGTACCAAGGTATATTACAACCGACAAGATAGTCAATTTTCTCTTGCGATTACACCAAAGCCTCAAACGTACCCCGATCGGGGTTTTGGGGCTCAACCCTCATGCTGGAGACAATGGCGTTTTGGGAGACGAAGAGATAATCATTTCCCAAGCGATTAATCAAGCTAATGAGATGATTGGTGAAATAATCTACGAAGGACCTCTCGTTCCTGACATCGCCTTCACACCACATTCACGCCAACACTTTAAAACCATCGTAGCAATGTATCACGATCAAGGTCTTGCCCCTCTAAAGGCTCTGTATTTTGACGAGGGGATCAATGTCTCACTAGGGCTTCCAATTGTACGAACCTCTGTTGACCATGGGACAGCATTTGATATTGCCTACCATAAAAAAGCATCGACAGTAAGCTATATCAATGCCGTAAAAGCAGCCATAGAACTTAATGTTACATCAATCCATTAAGCATCAAATAACGATACATGGGCTGAAGTGCATAAATATCAAATGCCCACCATATCCATCGAGGTTGTGCAGGGTCGAGTGGAAATGACGGCGCCAAGCCATCATAGTTAAACTCTGCCATAATAATCTCACCATAGGCTGTCTTGAGTGGGCACACTGTATACCCATCAAACTTCAATACAGGCTCTCTTTTCTCCATCACACTGATGAGATTTCCCACAACAATAGGGGCGTGATGACGTGCACTTCCTCCGGTTTTACCAATGGGAATACCACACGTATCCCCGATACCAAAGACGTTTTTGTAGCGACGATGTTGTAGAGTTTCTTTATCCACTTCAAGCCACCCTTTGGCGCTCCCTTTTTGCCAACCAAGAGACGAATTAGCAACGGCATCAACCGCACTCATAGGAGGGACAATATGGATAAAATCGTACACAATCTCAACATTTTCTTCTTTGTCGATCATGTCATACTCTTCAAACATTTTATTGTATTCCCCC
This sequence comes from Sulfuricurvum sp. IAE1, assembly GCA_945867285.1. GTDB lineage: Bacteria > Campylobacterota > Campylobacteria > Campylobacterales > Sulfurimonadaceae > Sulfuricurvum. The sequence goes on along the minus strand of CAMBHX010000031.1, from coordinate 4,038 downwards.
TTCTCCTCGTATTTATGTAAAAAAGTGGCTTTTTTAGCAACGGCATCGATAGCAATGAGATCATGTCCAAATTTATTGGTAATATTTCCATATCTCTCTTGCGCTTTTGCCAACGAAGAATCAATTTCGGGAAGATTAAAGAGTTTTGTACCAGCTGTCGCAAAGGTGAAATCAGCTGTTAATTTGTCACGTTTTAGAAAGTCATCACTAAGATAGAGAATCTTTTGAGGTGCTCCACCACATTTAAGAGGTGTTGATGGTTGTGTACAGATGACCTTTGGGGTAGATGTCTTGGCCGCTTCATGTACTTGTTTAAACCACTCATACGTGATTGGTCCCCCATCAGCCGTTCCCGCTGCTAAATCACTGTGATAGACACTCGAAATCCCATGTTTTCCGAGCATATCAATAGTAAGTCCAGCAATTTGCTCAAAATGGTATTGCACACCGGTGGCTACGACGAGGTAATCGTATTGGACTAATTTTCCACCTTTGGTTGTGAGTGTATTATTATCAGGGTCAAAAGAAGCAGCTTCGTCTTTTATCCATGTGACATCTTCACCGATATAACCTGTATTATCAAAAATAATATCTTCAGGAGCATATTCACCCGCAGCAACAAAGATTTGTCCCGGTTGGTACACATGTTTGTCATTGGGAGCGATAATCGTGATATCAGGATTAGAGAGAGCCAGGCGAAGCCGTGCCAGCACCATCAAGGCACCTGAGCCACCACCGACAATCACGATCTTACCTACAACATCAGATGACGATGCCTCCAATGCGCTTGGAGCCACTGTTCCTGCTAATACTGATGCAGTAATTGGTGAGAGAGCCATCATTTTTAGAGCACTACGACGTGACAAACCCTCATATGTCGATGCATGTTTCACTAAATCTTCTTTCTTCATTAATAACCCTTTTAATAGTGTTTGTTTTTCATAGAATAATGGCTAATTATCCCTCCGAACGAATTAAAATCACTTAAAAAATCTTTGACATCTCTACTCCATCTCCAACGACATCAAAAACATATCTTCGCCGTCAATGACTTTAACATCTATACTTTCACAGCACTGGCATTTATAATAAATCTCATCCAATACTGTTATAACACCACATGCTTGACACTCAATCGTCAATGGCTGAATATTCATAACAAACCAAGCACCATCACACACTGTTTTTTCTTTGAACGTATGAAATGCGGTTTCAAGCAAATGGGGTTCAACTCCGGACATCCTACCAATTTTCACCACGACTTTCGTAACCAAATGTGCATTGTTTTGGTGTGCAATTTCTTCACACTGATTCAACAATGCCTGCACGATTGAATACTCATGCATTAACAAATCCTCGGGAGCAATTCACCTGTGGGTAAATCCATAAATCGTTTGGATCCCCATGCACTCAAAAGTATAACACGTCCATCATACTGGTGGGTTACCTGACCGATAATCGCTGCATGATGAGCCTCTTCAAAACTTTGTAAAATATCTACTACCTTTTTCGCATCATCGCTTTTTACCGCCAAGACAAACGTCCCTTCATTCGCTAGATTGTACGCTTCAAATCCCAAAATCTCACAAATTCCGCGCACTTCATCACTTACTGGTAAACTCTCTTCATTCACCTCTATACAGACGTTTGATTGCTTTGCCCACTCATTAAGCACAGCGGCAACACCCCCACGTGTCGCATCACGCATTGCTGTGATTGCAATGTCTTCGGCCAGAAGTTTTTCCACCAACGGCCACAAAGAGGTGCAGTCACTTTGTAATGCTGAGCTAAACTTCATACCCTCACGATTAGCAAAAATCGTCGCTCCATGACGGCCAATCTGATTGGAGATAACGATGGTATCGGCTTGGCTTACACTGCTGGAAGAGATCCCCTCTTTTTGTACGACACCAATACCTGTGGTGTTGATAAAAATCTTATCGACACTCCCTCGTGGGACGACTTTCGTATCGCCACATACAATAATAGCACCGTTGATCTCAAGCTCTTTTTTCATCGATACTACAATAGTCTCCAAATCAGCAATCTCAAATCCCTCTTCGACAATCACCGCACAGGTCATATATGCAGGCTTTGCTCCCATCATCGCCAAATCATTGCACGTTCCACAAATGCTCAGTTTTCCAATGTCCCCGCCATCAAAAAAGAGTGGACTGACCGTAAAACTATCGGTAGTAAAGGCTAGACGTCCACCATCAATAATCGCCGCATCTTCACATTTCTCCAAAATATCGTTTTTGAAATGTTGGTAAAAGATTTTGCTTATCAACTCGGCATTTTCTTCTCCACCGTTGCCTTGGGCGAGGTTTATTGTTTTATTCATAGTAAATTCCCATACTTATAGTAAGCAGCACACGCTCCCTCGCTGCTGATCATACAACTCCCCAGTGGAGAAGTTGGTTTACATGCCGTTCCAAACACTGTGCAATCATGTGGTTTTGCAAGTCCGCGCAAAATATCGCCGCAGATACAGAGCTTATGATTGTTGATCTCCTCGTAGGAAAGAATGTTTTTATAAATGACTTCTGCATTTAGGGCAGCAAATTCATCTCGAAGTCTCAGTGCACTGTTAGGTATGCGCCCTATTCCTCTCCATTTAAACAAATCAACTTTTTCAAAATAATGGTGAATCAACCCCTGTGCCTTGAGATTCCCTTCATAGCTCACTAAACGTTTGTACTGAACCTCCAAATCGCTACGGCCCTCATTAAACTGTTTGACGATCATATAAATCGATTCCATTACATCGACGGGCTCAAAACCTGAGACGACCACGGGAATATGGTACTTTTTGGGAAAAATCTCATAAATCTTTGCACCGCTGATGACACTCACGTGTGCAGGTCCAATAAATGCATCGATGCAGTGGGTATCATCACGACCCTCGACCAATAATTCCATAGCTTCGGGAACGGTCACATGGTTGATATGAAAAAAGATATTTTTGATATTACGCTTGATAACACTATCCATCAATGCCGCTGTCATAGGAGTTGTCGTCTCAAACCCGATAGCAAAAAAGATAATTTTTTTATCAGGATTTTCCTCAGCAACCTTGAGGGCATCCATGGGTGAATAGAGATACCGAACGTCTGCGCCACGAGAGCGTGCATCTTGAAGTGAACCGTGGCTTCCAGGTACTTTAATCATATCTCCCAATGTCAGCAAAATAACATCATCTTGCATTGCAAGCGTATACGCATGATCGATCCGTTCTTTGGGCATAATACACACGGGACATCCGGGACCATGGATAAAATTGATATTATTAGGAAGTAACTGTGTGAGACCATATTTCATAATCGTATGGGTATGCCCTCCACACACTTCCATGATATTGATAGGTTTAAGAAGCTTCGTGGCTTCGAGGGCAATTAGTTTTTGAAAACTTTTAATCACCTTAGGATCTCTAAATCCGTCATATAAATCTTTTAGTTCCAAACAACTCATACCACTTCTCTATTAGGACAATTATCACTTTCTAGAATCAACACTTGACGCTCTTGCTCATCGAGTTTCTCAATAATCTCTTGATAAACTTTTAGCGACTCCATCGCATCTTCTTCATCGATTTTACTCATAATACATCCGACATGAAGCAACACATAATCGCCCACCGCAACCGATCCCTCTTCCATCAGATCTAGACTTGCACTTCGCTGCATCCCCATCGTATCGATCGTAGCCATGTTATTTTGCGGGTCAACACTGACTACTTTTGAGGGTATCGATAAACACATTGACTAGGCTCTCATCTTTCGTTTAAATTCAATCCACTCAATAACTCGTTGAACAGAGGCTTCATCATTGATATTGACTTCTAAAATATCGACATTGGGTTTGATCTTCCGTGCTTGTTCTTTTTCTCTCTCAATATCGTATTGAAAATAGGGAAGAAGATCTGTTTTGGTAAAAAGTATCAAATCAGCCGTACGAAACATCACCGGATATTTGGCGATCTTGTCTTCACCCTCAGGGATAGATACCAACACGATATTGAGATGTGCCCCCACATCG
>CAMBHX010000030.1 GCA_945867285.1 Sulfuricurvum sp. IAE1 | reverse complement strand
ATCCAAATTTGAGAGCAATGGAGTACGCAATGATACAGGAATATATTTACCACGAGAGTTTCCAACAAGCTCCTCATAGTATGTTTCTAATGCCGATATCTCTGTAAAAAGAATTAGATTAAGTGAAATAGGAATGAGAACACCTCGATAGTAAAAATTGCAATAAATAGTCGTACCATGCCATTGAGCACCGCAATTGGAATAGCATTAAATGCTTTAATAGTAGTCAAACCGCTATAAATTGGTATCACCATAATAACAAATCCGAACGCCATGCTTTTAACAATTAAAAAACCAAGATTACCAATCTGTATAGAGGTCAAAAGTGTATTAATATACGAATTTAGATCCATACCCATATACAAAAATACAAAAAAATAACCAGCAGCAAGCATAATAATTGCAAATACAACAGCAAGCGCAACACTACTTATCATACCACTAATAATACGAGGCAAAAAAAGATAATCGATCAAATCAATATCAAACTGTTTCAAGGTATTAAGCTCACCACTTACTTGCATTACAGCAATCTCTGTATTTACTGCAGCACCTGAACGTAATGCAATCAATATCGCTGTAAACAAAGGGGCAAACTCATTAAAAACAAAACCTATAAGCATAGAACCAATTTGATCTTTTAACCCATATTGTATTGCCAATGTTATCACATAACCAACTGTCAATGAACCAAAAAAAAAGCCGATAAATATAAAAAAAGGAAGTATTTGTACGACTGTAAAATATATCTGTTTTAGCAAAACACTGCGCATTGCAGGATGATAACTGCTAGGAGAAAAGAGGTGTATTATACATAAACTACTAAAATACAGTGCTTCAGAAATACTAGAATATAAAGAAAGTGTTTGTCCCCCTACATATTCAAAATAACTCTTAATCATCTTCATTGAATCATACTTTGTTAATTAATATTCTTGTATTTTGCCATAAAAACAATAAGTTGCCTCCAGTAACCATTAATCATCGTCACCATTCATCTGTTTCATGTTATACCTATTTCGAATAGAAAAAAGATTATTTTACTTTTCATTGAACAATTCACTTCCCAATAATATTATCAAGTTCATCGAAATTATTATTAGCTCTAAAATGCGTGAGTGAAAACTTAATTTTATCAAGCCTCTCTTTTTGATAGTCAATAATAAATTTTTTAGGAATCATGCCACCTGCAAATGTTTGGGCTGGACGTGCTTTAGTCAAGATTCCTTTTTCTTCCGCTTTAAAGTGTTCTATTTTTTCAAACTGCATCGTTTTATTAACAAATACTCGTATTTCCGGATCATTTTTAAACTCATTAATCAGTGCTCTTTCTTTTGGATCTTGTATGTTTCGGAAATTATCATACGTCACTATTTCATTGATGTCATTAATACGACGAATCATCGTAATTTTACAGTTTTCACGTGCAACTTCAATAGACTCAATATCCCCACGTGCATAACCATAAGCATACAAATTATCATGATCAAGATTTTTACCATACCAGCTTGGAGCACCCTCAACTTCTATGCTTTTAAAACTATCTATTGTCGCAGAAAATAGATATCCAGTGAGTGTCGTGATCAGTTTTAAAATAATCGCCTCTAACATTAATGAACCTTATGATTAGATATTGTTGCCATTGTAGTATTCAAACACTAAATTTAAAGACTAAAATAACTGCTTTTAAAATTATTATTTATCGACCATTGTCCAGATTCCATCCCAATTTAATGGCGGCATGGAAATCAAATTAGTACAACGTTCTTTAAATATCTCAGATGGACCATCTGGCAAAAGTGCATCAAACATCTCCATCGCAACAGAAAAGTCACCTTTATAATACATTTCAATGGCATCAGTAAATTTTGTTACGATTATTTTATTTTCTTCACTAGAAACCAGTAGTTCATGGATTATGACCATATTGTCTTTGCCCTTAACCCGAACTCGATCAAGAGGCCGTATCAAAAATGAATTATCAAGCTTTTGAGCTGTTGAATCACTGATAATAATATGGGCATGATACATTTTTGTTAAGCCTTCCAAACGAGAGGAAAGATTTACAGAATCCCCAATAGCTGTGTAATCAAAGCGATTTTCACTCCCTACGTTTCCAATAATAGCTTCACCGGTATGTATTCCAATTCCAATATCAAGATTAATATTTTTTTCACTGTTTAATCGATGCAGGACTTCAATAATAGCCAGTGCAGATCGAGCGGCTTGGGCTTCATGGTTGGGCTGATTTAAAGGTACGTTGTAGAGAGCCATAATCGCATCTCCTATGTATTTATCCAACATGCCACCATGTCTTAACACTTCTTCCGTCATCGGTCCTAGAAGTGAATTAAGCAATGCCAATAATTTATCCGGAGCCATTGATTCCGACAGAGAAGTGAATTTTCGGATATCGCTAAAAAGTATTGTTATTTCTTTCTTTTCACCGCCAAGCTTCAAAATATCAGGATTTGCACTGATAAGTTCCAGCAACTCAGGGGATACATAGCTCGAAAAGGCTTTTCTCAGCTCTTTGATACGGGCCTCTGAGTAAAAAAGGTTGATAGATTCATTGACAATAATGCCAATTATTAAAAAAAGTAACGGATAAAAAAGCGGGAGAACAATATTATGTCCAATCATCAAATAAAAACTACTGAACGTCCAACCAAACAAAAGCATCCCGTAGCCAAGAGCACGCCCTCTAAAACGTGCAATCCAAAATAAAAGAAATGAACAAATCAGGAGTGCCGATGTTCCAATTCCCGTAATATAGGGATATTTTTTAAGAAAATTTCCATCAAGCATGTTGGCATAAGCTGTATAGTGCAGTAATATTCCCGGAGTGAGCGAACTTATCGGGGTGGGTCGCATATCGTAGATGCCTATTTCTGTAGCCCCTAGAAAAACAACCTTATCTTTTATCTCTTCCGTCGCCCTGCCCTCTAATACATCCACAGCAGAAACAATTTTAACAAAAGAAGAATCATAATAATTGAGTGCTAAGAATCTACCGTCAATAGGGGTAAACGATCTATTCCCCTCGCTAAAGGTTTCGATTTTTTGCGGAGAAACCGTCATGCTGATCTCTCGATTTGTAGCGTAACGCCAGCTTTGCAATGCTAAATTACAAAAGAATAGCCCATGATATAAATATCCTATTGGATAATTACGATACAACCCGTCACTGTCAGGTTCAGCATTAAAAGGAGCAGACGCCAGAGGTGCACTTAAAATTGGTGGAACATTAACATTCAGGGAACGCATGGACGCGATACCCAAACTTTCACCTGTAGCAGTGTAATTACGAAATTCGCTAATCGAAAGTTCATCAAGCGCTTCTGGAGAAAGGGTAATATTACTGTCATTTCTGCCAAAAAATCCTGCAACTATCTTTCCATTACGCGCAATAGAATCTGCAAGCATGGCGTCAGCTTCTTGATCTTGTGGTTCAGCAAATACAATATCCACTGCAACGAGTTTAGCTGGACTTAGTTTATCAAATAAATTGGCCATAACTCGTCTATCCCATGGCCAGCGTCCCAGCTTATGTACGCTTTGATCATCAATAGCAACTATCACCACCCCCTTTGGAGGGTGTAGGGCCAAGCCAAAAGCTTGTCTAAAATTCACAACGCTGTCTTCGCTTTTGAGTCTAAGCGTATCCAACAGATGTGTAGGGTGCCACAAAAGTAGCGCAGTTACTAAAAAAACACCTAAATAAGAAAGTACGAGTATGGAAATACGTGACATCAAAATCGCTTAAGCGCCTCTAGTTCTGCTTCAATTTCCTTGGTCATAACCAATTGATGTACTTCATTTCCATCAATACTCACAGCAGTTGCACCTTTCATAGTAATGTCTTCAACATACTTGGAGAACTCTTTTTCTAATTGTTCTTTATACTGATTAAAATCGTCTTCATCGGATTTCAGGTAACTTTTGAATGTTCCAGTTGGTGGCTTAACATTTATCTCACCTTCTTGAAGATAAATAGCCTGTGCTTTTCCATCAGAACTAATCATAAAGGTAGTGCCACGTATTCCAATAACTGCTGATTGCGTAACGATAGTAAGTCCTTTGATATCATTTTGTTTGGCAACCTTGAAAAGGACTTTTTCGCCAGATACTCCAAGCTTTTTTAACTCTAAAATTTCAATTGAACTGTTTGAACCAACAATAACATTTGTGTTGTCTAAAAATTTAATCTTTACTTCACTATTTAGTCGTGTTTTTAATGTTTGACCCACTTCAATAGACATTCCCTGAACTGCATTTTTAGGAGCAACAACACCTTTTGTGAAAACACGAGCAGCCCCATTCAATGAGACAATCGTACCTACGCTCACTGCATACAATATATTGAGTGATAGCAATAGAAATAATAAAACTTTCATACTTTTCCTTAGTCATAATTTGGCTGATTTACTAAATATTATATTATAATTTCTTATTTATGACAATCTATTTTTATAATCCTCATATCCAAACTCATGTATTACGTTTAACTTACTTTCTTTAGTCAAAAGTGCCAGTGCTGGAAGCTTGATTCCATTAAAGGTGGTATTTTTCACAAAGGTATAATGAATTTGATCTTCAAAAACTATCTTATCACCTATATTTAATGGCATATCAAAAGAATAGTCACCCATAATATCTCCAGCTAAACACGTATTGCCACCCAAACGATAGGTATAAGCCTTCTCACCAGCCTCGCCAGAATTTCGAACCATAGCACGATACGGCATTGCGAGAGTATCGGGCATATGAGCTTCAGCGGAAGTGTCTAAAATAGCCAAATTCATCCCATTGTGCATGATATCCAGTACTGACGCTACAAGATAACCTGTTTGCCACCCTACCGCTTCACCTGGTTCCAAATAGACTGTAATGTTATTATGTCGAGCCTTAAATGCCCTTATTACTTCTATGAGACGATCTACATCATAATCAACACGAGTAATATGATGCCCTCCTCCAAAATTAACATATTTCATTTGATCAATATAATGAGCAAATTTCTCTTCAAAAGCTGCTAATACTCCCTCTAGTGCATCGACATTCTGTTCACACAAGGCATGGAAGTTCAGCCCATCTAACTTTGAAACAATACTTGCATCAAAATTATCAATAGTGGTACCCAATCGGCTGAAAACTCCACAAGGATTGTATAAATCAACAGGGCTAGATGAATATTCTGGATTAACACGAAGTGAGACTGTAATGTTGGGGTTTATGGTTTTAACACGCTCGTAATATCGGTGAAATTGCGTCGGTGAGTTAAAAACAATATCATCACTAATGCGGGCGATTTCATCAATTTCATCATCTTTGAAAGCTGGGGAATAGGTGTGAACTTCTTTATTCATTATTTCACGAGCAAGTTTTGCTTCATGTAGACCACTAGCAGTACAGCCTTGAAGGTATTTTCCAACCAAATCAAATGTTGACCACATTGCAAACCCTTTGAGGGCGAGGATGATTTTAGCACCTGATTCATTTTGGATACGTTGCATTAATAAAAGGTTTTTTTCTAAGATGGATTCTTCACAGATATACATTGGGGTAGAAGAGAGTTTATCTAAATCAAAATGCGCCATACTTAAGCCTTAAAAGTTTTAATGATACGATTGTAGCATAACGTGAACACTATGCGGTTTCATAACCACCAGTAACTTTGATATGCCATGGTTCAAATCGAACGCCATAAGAGTTATTTTGTGTATACCGAATACAAATGTGTCCACCATCATACAGTTTTTTAAACACATCAGTTTCTTGGAACTTCTCTGTAAAATTAAACTGACCATACCCTATCTTGCCAATATCAAAATCACCAATACTATGAAATGTAAATCCTGGAGGGGCTATAGAGGTAGAGGCGAGGCGTAAATCTCCACGTGAATTTTCCATTTTTTTCAAAAACAAATAGAGTTGCTTGACAGGTGCACGCACTCCCGAAGTTAAAATAAGATCATTACCCACAAGTCGTTTGATTTGAGTAAATTTTTCTAATGCAAGACCATTCATAAGAAAATGTCCTGTTTTATCCATATAAACAACATCCTTTTTAGATGTTACGATACTAAGAGCTGAAACAGTTCTTTCTCCATAAAAACCATATTTTCGAGGGTCTCCATAAAAAATTGACTCAATATAAGTAATTTCTGATTTAGTAAAAGGTTTTTTACACCGAGAAGCCACTTTGAGCATTTCATCAAAACTAATAATATTAAACTGAACGTATCCAACCTGATTTTGAACCAACACTAATTTGTATAATATAGAACTCACAATACGACTTCCACTTACAATGGATGGTCCTAAATCGACTTCATCCATCTCGCCCCACAATGTTGCTGAGACACCAACAGCGCTTAATGCTAAAAAAGTTCTTCTATTCACTGATTATAATCCTTCACTTCTTATAGAGGTATTGTAGTGTAAAAACATCCCATTTGGATAATTTAATGAATCATTAAGTGATAAAAAAAACAAAAATAGCTTTAACTGTGACATAATTATAATAAAGTACTATCATTCTATTTTACAATAGTTTCATTCTTACTGTCTAAATCCTAAATATCCATTTCAATAATATTCCAAGGAAGTCCTTGAACATTCATCTCTTCCATAAATGGATCTGGATCGAGCTGTTCTATATTAAAGACACCTTTACCACTCCATTTACCTTCAACCATCAATTTAGCACCAATAACAGCAGGAACACCCGTCGTGTATGAAACTCCTTGGGATTTAACCTCAGCATAACACTCTTCGTGGTCTTTGACTTGATAGATATATATCTTGCGTTTTTTTCCATCTTTAACGCCTTGTGCTACGATACCAATATTGGTTTTACCTTTGGTGCGAGGACCTAATGATGCAGGGTCTGGAAGTAATGTTTTCAAAAACTCCATAGGTACAATTTTCATCCCTTGGTGTTCTACAGGCTCAATACCCAACATACCGACATTTTCTAGACATTTCATATGAGTCAAATAACTTTGACCAAATGTCATAAAAAATCGGATACGCTTCAGTCCCTTGATATGCTTAACAAGCGACTCCATCTCTTCGTGATAAAGTAAATAGCTATCTTTTGGTCCAACTTGCGGATAATCCCACACTTGCATGATCTCCATAGGTGCAGTCTCAATCCACTCACCATTTTCCCAATAACGGCCTTTTGCACTTACTTCACGTAAATTAATTTCAGGATTAAAATTGGTCGCAAAAGGATAACCATGATCACCCGCATTACAATCAAGAATGTCGATAGTATGAATTTCATCAAAATAATGTTTTTGAGCATATGCACAAAATACATTAGTAGCACCTGGGTCAAATCCACTTCCCAACAATCCCATAATTCCTGCTTGCACAAATGCATCATTACGCTCCCATTGAAGCTTGTATTCAAACTTTGCCTCATCGGGATGTTCGTAGTTAGCTGTATCCAAATATGCAGTTTTAGTGGCAATACATGCATCCATAATAGTGAGGTCTTGATATGGTAATGCAACATTGATAAGAATATCGGGAGAATATTTATTAATGAGAGCAATGACCTCATCAGTATTATCCGCATCAATGGTAGTTATCTCTAATGAGCCAGCTGGAAGTTCACTTTGTATCTCTTCACAACGCCAAATACTTCGACTCGCCAAAATCACGCGATCAAAAGTAGCATTATTCATAACACATTTATGAGCCACAACGCGCCCTACTCCACCCGCTCCGATAATCAGTACAGTTGCCATAATATATTTCCTATTTGTTAATATTAAACACTAAAACGAATACATCCGTTTTAGTGTCAAGGACTAAAGTCCTTTTAAATCCCCTAAAGCTACCAAAACTAATGTTTTGGAGAATTAGAAACTTTTTTTACAAGAATGAAATTATAAGATAAAGTCTCTTACGAAACTGTTACAAGCAAAATGCGCTGTAAAGAGTCAATCCCCAAATAACACTTGTTGTAAACAAAGATACAAAAACCAGCGCAGATCCTGCATCTTTGGCCCTTTTGGCTAATTCATGATGTTCAAATGTGACTAAATCTACTCCGCGCTCAATAGCGCTATTAATGATTTCTGCCATCACAGGAAGAAACAATATACCAAAGAGAATTGCATGATGAACATAACTCACAGGCAGACTCCACGCTGTAATAGAAGCAACCACAAATAGAACCAATTGGAGTCGAAAAGAACGCTCATTGAGGGTTACCTCAACTAGACCATTGAGAGCAAAACGAGTATTACGAAAAAGTGTATGTTTAGTTGGTTTGTTGAGTGCCATATTAATTATTTTCACCCATTACTGTACTCCATCCCTCATATATTCCATGTTCTTGCAAAACCTGTTCAAACAGTGTGGCGGTAATTTCTTCGATTATTTCAGGGGTGGCAGCATGAACTTTTACCAATGATGCACCGTGAGCATATTCACCATCCTCATCACTCAAAAGCTCTTTGAGAACATAACCTTGCTGTGCCAGAATCCCCATCATACGTTCAAGTGCTGTTGGAGTCTGAAAAAAGAGATAATGTTCTACTTCACGCTCTACGCCCAAGTCATCACCTGCATCTAACAATGCAGAAATGGTATCACGATTTTGGATACCAATGAGGTCAAAGCTTTGAGGATATAATCGTTCTAAATACATTTCCCACTTTCCATCTCTAGCCGATCCACGCTCGCTTGCATAAGGTGTGTGTCGGTTCAAAACAGTGGTGATGATATTCTCAAACTTTTTGGAGGTATCCGCATAAAAATAGAGCTCACTCCATCCCTCTTGAGTAATCGTGCCCGCATATACTGCATCAATTTGCGATGACAAAGCAACGATTAGATCATCACGAAATGCAACAAATGCTTTATCCGTACCATCAGGGACTTGGACAAATAGCCATAGCATCCATGGGCGCATCTCATCAGGCGCATTATCTATCAGAGATAAGTCGACTTCAATACGAGCTATTTGCCCTTCACACTCGTGTGTTTCATAAAATTCGATCATCTTAATCCTTTGCCGCAAAAATCTTTTGGGCTGCTGCTATCGTTTCTTCTATCATAGTGTCTGTGGTCGCCGTAGAAATAAATCCTGTCTCAAACTGCGAACACGCAAAATAAAACCCGGCATCGAGCATCGCAGCATGAAATTTAGCGAATCGTGCCGTATCGCTTTTGAGTGCATTAGCAAAATTATGAACTTCATCATCGCTAAAGAAAAAACCAAACATCGTTCCACGAACATCCGTTTGCAGTCCTATATTATGTGCTTTTGCTGCATCAGCAAAACCTTGCATCAAACGTTTGGCTCTAGTCTCTAAAACTCCAAAAAGTTTTGGATTGTTGCGCAGTTTTGACACTGAGGCAAGCCCTGCTGCCATGGCTACTGGATTACCACTGAGTGTTCCTGCTTGATACACTCCACCTTCCGGTGAGAGCATAGCCATAATATCCCGACGTCCGCCAAAAGCACCCACTGGCATCCCACCGCCAATAACTTTGCCCAAAGTGACCAAATCAGGGGTTGTCCCTGTGATAGATTCAGCCCCATGCAAACAGGCACGAAAACCACTCATCACCTCATCAAAAATCAATAGTGCGCCATGTTCATCACAAAGCGTACGCAATTGTGCTAAAAACTCTTTATCCGCTGGAACCAATCCCATATTTCCAGCAATAGGTTCAATAATAACACATGCTACCCCCTGGCTGTCAGTAAAACATTGTCGTACACTTTCGATATTGTTATATTCAGCCAACAAGGTATGCTTGGTAAAATCAGCCGGCACTCCAGGAGAGCTTGGTGTACCAAATGTCGCTGCTCCAGAACCTGCTTGTACCAAAAGGGCATCACTATGTCCATGATAACACCCTGTAAATTTAACAATATCATCACGCCCCGTAAATCCACGAGCTAGACGAATAGCACTCATAACCGCTTCTGTCCCGCTACTCACAAACCGGATTTTTTCAATCGAATCGTAAATGGAGATAATCAATTGCGCCAACTCACTCTCTGCAAGTGTCGGAGCACCAAAACTAAGACCATGTTTCACTGCATCAATAACCGCGTTCTCGATCGACTCATCACGATGACCAAAAATCAATGGTCCCCAGCTTTGAACATAATCAACATATTTATTATCATCAATATCAACTAAATAGCCACCCTCACCTCGTGCTATAAACAGTGGAGTACCTCCAACGCTTTTAAAGGCACGGACAGGCGAATTGACACCCCCAGGGATGAGTTCTTGAGCTTGGATAAATGCTTCTTGAGAGTGCTGTGTATTCATACTATTATTCCTTAAAAATCAAAACCGCATTATATCCACACTGCCATTAACCAGCAATAAGTTATAATCTCAACAAAAAATGATAGATAAATTTGGATTTTATGCGACGAAACAATAGTTCTTTTTCTTTTTACGGATTTATAATTGCACTTTTAGTGCACGTAATTATTGCATTGTTATTGCTTTTTATCGAACGTATCTCTCCAGTACCAGTGGTGCCAAAAGATGAAAAACCCTCTGAGCAGCGCTTTAAACTCTCTCTCAAAGAGCACCCACAGGTACCAACAGAAGCATTAGTCAAAAATACTATTCCAAAACCTCAGAAAATTCCATCCATGCCCAAAGGCGAACAACTAAAGACTCCGACTCCTAGCGCTAAAATGAAGAGCGTAGCAAAGCCTAATGAACAGCCGAAACAATCGAAAACAACTCCAATTTCGCAAGTAGCACCAAAACCAATAACTCCTCCAGTCCCTCAAGAGCCTAAAAAAGCATTTGAACGCCACGTAGCTAAAGAAGTAGCGACTATAGAGAGAAAACCTCAACCAAAAAAAGAATTCAGCCTCTATGACAGCCTCTCTACGGCTGATGAATCACCTAAAAAATCACTGCAAAGTACCATTAAGTCAACCGATTCCGTACAAAAACTCTATGGAGACAAGTTTGGAGAGCTCTCCGAGGGGGAACAAAAATATATATTGGACAATCACGAAGCAATGCGTCGTATCACACAAGGGGTCCTAAACCGTTATGGGCGCTCAAGAATCCCAGATAATCTACGTGCTAACGATATCAATATGGTAGAGTTTTATCTCCATCCTGATGGAAGCATATCAGGGATGAAACTACTAAAAAACAGTCAATATGCAATTCTTGATGACACAACACAAGAGACAATTGAGATCGCTTACAAAGATTATCCACGCCCTGAGCAAAAAACCTACATACGATATCGGGTTTGGTACAATTTAAATTATTAAGTTTTTTAAAACTGCTAATGCACCCTTATAAATTGGTTCATCAATAAAGCCATAGCGCTCATGGACAAACCCACTGCTTCCTTTGGCATAATTGTCTTCAAAAAGTCTCACAATATCATGAGCTTTTTGAATTTCTGTAACATTGACTCCAAATACTTCATCAATCAACTGTGATTGAACAGGGGAGACACATCCTTTTGAATTCAATCCGATCCTTTTTTCCAAAGCAAGCCATTGAAGTAGACCTTCACTATTTTGATGCTCTTGATAAACAAACGAAACAGGCTTGACTCCGCAAGAGCTTGTCGTTATCAGAAAATGAGAGAGCATATAACCGGCCATCGGATTGTCAGGTTTCCACAACTCTTGGGAGAGTCCTAAATCAGCGAACAAATCCAATATTCCTAAATAATAAGCTTTAATGCGAGGTGAAATCGCAAGGTGACTCAGTGCCAACCACGCCTCTTTGGTCTCAACAGAGAGATGTACTTCGATGCTCTCGTCAATAAGCTCTAACGCTCTATGCACCTCTTGGACTGTTTTGATCTTGGGAATGCGAATCGCATCGGGTTTAAAATCATTGAGGTATACTATTTCTTGGACACCACCTTCATCCAATGCATTGACACGAACAACAAGTTTTTTATCACATATTGCATTGGCAGAAAGTGCAATAGCGCATAAAACAAGTGCATAAGGTTTTTGAGATGGACTCACCCCATCTTCAAGGTTAAGCATAATACACTGTGATGGCAATGTTGGAATTTTAGAGAGATGTTTGATATTTTGGCACGAGAGCATCATAGCACTTTTAAAAGATAGAGAACGATTTTGAGTACGTTCAACAGGGAGAGCTAAAGTTTTTAACGCCTCAAGATCATTGGCTTCAAGCAGCTCATTTAGTCTTTGAATATTCTGTAGCAACACGCTTTAATTCCTCACGGTGGAGATAGTAGAAAAGGGTCTGAATTTCCGTATCGGTCAAATAATAGCGTGGCATTCCATCAATTTGACTATTAACATGATGGTAAAATTGATTAAAAGGAATTTTATTAATCACTGATCCAGCAAACACTTTTTTCTCACCTTTATGATGATAAGTAGCTATCTTCTTCCCTTCACCTGACTCACCATGACACAAATGACATCCAATGCCTCTGGGATTGTGATACAGCGAGGCTGCATACTCTTCTTTGGTTATAAACGACGTGGCGCCAAAAAGTTCTAAAGCCACCAAAAGAATCCATAATATCCGCAACTTGATCATCCTATAAAGCATTTGTTAGTTATTAAACGGTATCATATCCTAAAACAATTTCACAGGTGTTAAATGCAAATATTAGATGGAAAAGCACTCGCCAAAAAAATCGAAGAAAATGTCTCGTACGAGGCAAAACTCTTCAAACAAACAACAGGACGGGTTCCAGGACTGGCTGTTATCCTCGTGGGTCATGATCCCGCTAGTCAAGCCTATGTCGGGATGAAGAAAAAGGCGTGTGATCGTGCTGGATTTTACTCCGTCACTCATGAAATGCCCGATGATATTTCTCAAGATGCAATCATCAAAACAATTACGATGATGAACGACAATCCCAATATTGATGGTATTTTAATACAGCTCCCACTGCCTAACCATATAGATACCACTAAAATCCTCGAAGTGGTAACTCCCAGCAAAGATGTTGATGGGTTTCACCCCTTTAATGTCGGGCGTTTAACGACAGGACTGGACGGATTTGTCCCTTGTACACCGTTGGGTGTTATGGAGTTATTGGCAGAATATAACATCGATCCAAAAGGGAAAGATGCCGTTATTGTCGGAGCTTCCAATATTGTTGGAAAACCAATGGCAGCACTATTGCTCAATGCTAATGCTACTGTAACTGTTACCCATATTTTTACCAAAGATTTAAAAGCACACACCCTGCAAGCTGATATTTTGCTCGTGGGTGCGGGCGTAATCAATCTCATCCGTGAAGATATGGTAAAAGACGACGCAATTGTCATTGACATCGGGATTAACCGAACTGATGATGGAAGATTGGTTGGGGATGTGGATTATGATGCTGTAGCACCTAAAACCTCCTATATCACACCTGTTCCAGGAGGAGTAGGTCCTATGACTATCTCAATGCTTCTCTCAAATACGCTAAAAGCGGCAAAAAATCACGCAAATGAGGCTCAATGAAAGCAAAAATACTTAATGGTCTAGGAAGCGCGTACCGTTTTTCCAACTCTTGGACAGGGACGGTTATCATTGTCCTTTTTGTCATCTTTTTTATTGCACAGGCGTTCAAAATCCCTAGTGGCTCGATGAAAGATTCGTTACTCATCGGTGATCATCTCTTTGCCAAAAAATTTGCCTATGGTATTTCAACACCCCATATCCCATTTCTTGAAATTCCCCTAGTGCCTGGTACCGATGGGCATATCTTCGACGGTGACACACCAAAACGTGGTGATATTGTCATCTTCCGCTATCCTAATGATACTAAAATGCACTATGTCAAACGTTGTGTTGCACTACCGGGTGATGAATTATTTGTACTGGATAAAATCCTTTATCTTCATCCGAAAGAGGGAAATGACTATACCAAAAAAGCATTTGCTGGCTATTCTCTCAAAGAGATTGATGGGAAACTGTGGGTAGAAGACCCCTACACGATTGAACATGAGGGGATTCATCATGATAATAATATTATTGATAATGGCATTTTCCCTCCAGAGATATTTAATACACAGCATATTGTTGTCCCTGAGGGAGAATATTTCATGATGGGTGATAACCGTGACCACTCTAACGATAGCCGTTTTTGGGGTTCTGTACCGTATGGTCTTATTGAAGGGACGCCATGGTTTGTTTATTTTAGTGTTGACGATGATTACAAAATTCGGTGGGATCGTATCGGTAAAACACCTACAGACTTGGAACAAGGTGACATTTTAAAACGTGCACAGGACCAACGCATCATCGAAGACGCCAATGACGTTCGACTCTATTAAACTTCTCGAAATCGGTGCTGCTATTGCGGCACTTCTTGTCGCTATCATCGGTCATGAAATTATGCACGGATGGATTGCCTATAAATACGGAGATATGACTGCCAAAAACTCTGGGCGTTTAAGCATCAACCCCATCGTTCATATTGATCTTTTTGGTTCTATTCTTGTCCCATTAATGACGTACTTTATCCCAATGCTTTTAGGAGCTGCGAGCGGTTTTTTGTTTGGATGGGCGAAACCGGTCCCCGTCAATATGCAAACCGTCATTCGAAATGGTGGCTATAATGGGGCAATGCAAGTAGCACTTGGAGGGATTGCCTATAATCTTTTCTTGGCAACTGTTTTTTCTATACTATTGACAACATTACATGAACCTACAACTGAAGATTCATTGTATTATATCTTCGGATTTATTTTTGTCCTCAAGATGGTACTTATCAATGTGGTTTTAGCGGTGCTAAATCTCCTCCCTATTCCGGGTTTTGATGGGGCACATTTTGTCAGTTACTTGAGTTTAAAATTTAAAATTTACAAAATCGCACACTTTTTGGCCAAAGCAGAACCTTATGGGATGATTGTTATTATTATTATACTAATCACACCACTTAAAATACCATTGTTGGTATGGCCAACACAAACAATATTAGAACTCTTACTTACACAAGGATAATACTATGAAATTTTACATCGCAACGGATCATGCAGGATTGGACATGAAAAACTTTACCGTTGAATTATTACGCACCAAAGGGCATGAGGTTATTGATCTAGGACCATATTCTGATGATCGTGTTGACTATCCTGATTTTGCCATCAAAGTCTGTGAGAGTGTTTTGAGAGATTTAGAGTCTCATGGTATACTTATTTGCGGTTCAGGCATTGGAATGAGTATGGCAGCCAATCGTTTTAGCGGTATTCGTGCTGCTTTGTGTCATGATGC
>CAMBHX010000029.1 GCA_945867285.1 Sulfuricurvum sp. IAE1 | reverse complement strand
GATTGGCAGACATGATTGTTGATGTCGTGGAGACTGGTAGCACGATGAAACAAAATGGCCTTGAGGTAGTAGAGACAATTATGGAATCTACAACACATCTTATCGCTAATAAGAACAGCTTCTTCGAGAAAAAAAGCGAGATATTGGATGTTTATGAAAAAATAAATACGCTTTTGTATTCAAAGAGTTAATATTTTTTAGTCCCCTATAATATCTTTTTTGCTACAATAGTTCTTATTATAAATTATTTTTTTAACAGGAGCCACTATGGCACTTAAGGTAGCGATTAATGGAACAGGCCGTATCGGAATAATTGTTGCAAAAATCATTGCATCACGAGATGATATTGAGTTGGTAGCACTCAATACAACGGCAAAGCCTGAGATGTTAGCATATTTACTCAAGTATGACAGTATCCATTGTGGTATTGATGCGAAAATTATTGATGAAAACACTATAGAAATTGCTGGAAAGCCAGTACAAATGTTTAGTGATCGCAATCTCGATAATGTTGATTTTGGTGGGATGGGTGCGACGGTTGTTATTGAGTGTACAGGTGTGTTTTTGGATCAAAAAAGTTGTCAGGGTTATCTCAAAAATGGTGTAACAAAAGTGGTGATGTCAGCACCTGCCAAAGATGACTCTCCGACGTATGTTATTGGTGTAAACGAGCAAGAGTATAAAGGTGAGGCAATTATCTCTAATGCCAGTTGTACAACCAATTGTTTAGGACCTATTTGTAAAGTACTTGATGATGCCTTTGGGATTGAAAATGCTCTCATGACTACTATCCATTCTTACACTAATGATCAAAATGTTTTGGATGTTAAGCATTCTAAAGATCCTCGTCGTGCCCGTGCAGCAGCTCTTAATATGATTCCGACCTCTACGGGAGCAGCAAAAGCAATTGGAAAAGTAATGCCACAGCTATTGGGCAAGTTAAACGGTTATGCAATGCGTGTTCCTACGCCTGATGTTTCGGTAGTAGATTTGACAGCCAATCTTAAGACTGAAGTTACCAAAGAACAGATTACACAAGCATTTGTAGATGCAAGTAATGGAGCGTTTGCTGGTTTAATTGAAGTAGATTTTGATAAGCGTGTTTCGACTGATTTTATTGGATCAACCTATAGTTCAACCTATGTCCCAGATATGACTAGTGTTGTAGACGGAAAAACCGTCAAGGTGCTAGCGTGGTATGACAACGAATGGGGCTATAGCAGCCGTCTGGTTGACATGGCAGTATTGGTTGGAAATCATTAATGATTCGGTACGCTCATCACTTTGGTGATGAAGAGATTGATACGACAAGTATTGAGCGTGGATTTGACGCTATCAAAGAAGAGATGAATAGCGGTGATGTTGGTTACTATACCCTTCCAGTAGATTCACAGACTGTAGTAGAAAATGCAAAAGCTCTCATGGATGAGATTGACAAAAAATACAATACGATTGCTATCATCGGTATTGGTGGTTCATCACTTGGAATAAAAGCAATTGAGAGACTCTTGCGCCCAAAAACACCTAATGCTAAAAAAATACTCTATTTTGAAAATTCTGATCCTATCAGTGTCAATCAAGAAATCTCTCGTTTGGATAAGCGTCATACATTATTTATTGTAATTTCAAAATCGGGTGGAACGGTTGAAACACTTTCGATTTTTAAACGAATTTTAGCTACATTTGATTTGAAGGTAGAGCGTAGTGACCAAATTATGGTCATTAGTGATGAGGGTTCTATCTTGTCTCAGTTTGCTGATTTAAACTATCTTCGTCGCTTTATTATCCCTAGTAATGTTGGGGGACGTTTTTCGGTCTTAAGTGCTGTAGGTATGGTTCCTCTTACCTTGGCAGGTTTTGATACCGTGGAGCTTCTTAAGGGTGCTCAAGGCTTTTTAGAGCGTTTTTTAGCTCGTCACGAAGACCATTTACTTAAAAAAGCAGTTTTTTATATTTCGCATAGAGATCGTTTACCTATTAATGTTCTTTTTGCTTATTCAGATACCTTTGAGGAATTCGGTAAGTGGATGGTTCAAATTTGGGGTGAGTCTCTAGGCAAGCGTAATATTAGAGGTGAACGTGTTGGATTGACTCCCATTTCTTTGATTGGCTCTGTGGATCAGCACTCATTTTTGCAACTCATCGTTGAGGGACCTTTGAATAAAACTGTTACCTTTATGCGCATTAGTGAGTCTGAGGGAACAATTATGATTCCTGATATCAGTTTGCCATTTTTAGAAAAATCGAATTTTGTTAATGGGCACTCTTTTAATGAGCTCATTAATGCGCAATGCATGGCAACAATGAAAAGCGTTATAGAAAGTAATGTGAGTGTTGATGAAATTGAGTGGCTTAGTATTGATGAGTACAGCGTCGGAGAGATGATATTGTACTATGAACTTTTGACGTCTACAGCAGGGGCATTATTAGAGATCAATACCTACGATCAGCCTGGTGTGGAAATTGGCAAAAAAATACTCCAAGAGTATTTTAGTTAAGATTTATTTCAGATTCTTTGATGAGCTCATCCATCAATATAAACAGCTTATCACTTGCATCTTCCATAGTTCTAAAGTTTAGTAAAATTTCTTGCTTGTTTTCCACGGTTTTGTCACCATCTTTGATAAAGTCAATATTATTATGGGCGCATTTATGGATAGTGGCGTGAGGTGAACTGATTGCTTTAAAGCTTTTTAGGTGTGAAAATCGTTCTTTTCCAATACCACTATCATACCATTTTCCAAGGCGACAAGAGTGATGATCTGATGGCATCCACTCCGGATTGTTAGCATCTATGATATTGACGTAGGCATTGGATTTAAACATAATATGGTCAATTTTTGCCAATGTTATAAAGGTGGTATTTTCGATAATACTGGCTTGTTGAGCTGTTGAAAGAGCGTTTTTACTGAAATGGAGTAATGTTGAATGAAAAGACTCAATGGATTGACTCGATTGTGAGGCAATAAGGTTCATGTCTTCAGAGTTAGAGTGAATCTCAGTAGTATCTTGTTGTAATGTTTGAACGGCTATAGCTATTTCTCCAGTGGCCTTACCGGTTCGTTCCGCAAGCTTACGTACTTCATCGGCAACTACTGCAAATCCACGACCGTGTTCACCTGCACGTGCCGCCTCAATAGCCGCATTAAGAGCTAGTAGATTGGTTTGTTCAGCGATGTCTTTGATAAGATTTACGACAGAAGTGATCTCATTAGTTTTATTATTGAGTGATTGGATAGAATCGGCCGATATTCCAACAAGTTCAATAAGACGGTTAAGTTTGATGGTGATATCTTCTAGTTCTGCTAGCGTTTCGTCAGAGCTTACAGAAGTAGATTGTGAAATGGATGTAATATCACCTAGTCTTATAATTGTTTTTTGCAAATCACCTTGAATGACTTCTAGTCCACCCGTTACTCCTGAACCAATTTGAGCAAGTTCACTATGCAGAATGCTTTTTTGTACCCTGTAATAGGTGTCTTGCATTGTTAGCGTAGCTTTATTAATGTATTGACTAGCTTCCTTAAACTGACCATGAAGTCCTTGAGTGAGAATGCTACGATAATAGTGGTCTTGACTTGCTGCATCGATACTGGCTCTGATTTCACGAATAAAGACTTCAGCTTGATCGAGCATATTGTTGGTGTTCCAGCATAAGTCGTTGAGTTCGCCAAAATCTTTGATATGTGTAATACGGTTTTCCAAGTAGCCTTGCTCAGCGCCTTTAATGACAGATGCTACTTCGCTAATAGTATTTTGAGTTTTACGAATATTAATAAATACAAACCATGCCAGTACAAAATTTGCCAATGTTAAGAGTCGTATCCAACTCCAGCCATCTATGAGTGTTTCGATTAATAATGCGAGAACAAAAAGAACTATAGAGGCTATATTGGCGTACTGAACCTTAGAGAGAGAGGATAAATTCGTCATATGATACTCCTTTGCTTTCTAATAGTTCCATTAGCGCCTCTTCACTAGCTTTAATACCGCCAGTCTTTTCTTTTTGCAGTAAGGATACATAAAAAGGCTTTATAATCGCTAGGGCACTATCTTTAGGCTTACGTCGTACGGAGTGGTAATTGATAATTTTATGATTGGTATCAAAAGAGGGGGTGACGTGTGCAAATACCCAGTAGAAATTACCATGTTTAGTTTTATTTTTAACATAGGCAAAAATTTCATTTCCAGCACGTAAACGCTCCCATAAAAGCTTAAAAACAACAGCTGGCATATCGGAATGTCGGAGGATATTATGAGGTTGGTCAATGAGTTCTACTTCTGGATATCCAGATATTTTAATGAATAAGTCATTACAGTATGTTATTTTTCCCTTCAAATCAGTTTTTGAGACAATAAATTCTTCTTGACCAAAAGTGAGTTCGTTATGTTCCATGACGGTAATTTTCCTATGATTTAAAAACTATTAACTCTATTCTAACAGCCATATCCTAAAAGTTTTTCCTTTTATAGGGCGTTGTTGTATTTTTTTGTGTGTTAATGGTGCAATACTGCGTTGGATAGCAACATAAGTGAGATGATCTTGCTGGTCAATCTTACCTATTTGGTCTTTGGTTAAACCTGCTTCGTGGATTAGTGCACCTACGATGTCACCTGCACGAAGTTTATCTTTTTTTCCGCCATCAATACAGAGTGTTTGCATGAGTGTAGGTGAAATATTTACGCTATTGTGACCATGAGGAAGATCTTGAATTTCTATATTACGCTCTAATGCCTTAAATGAGTCCATTTGATGAGAGCTTACAAGTGTGATGGCTGTTCCATCAAGTCCTGCGCGCCCTGTTCGTCCGATACGATGGACATAGCGATCAAGTTGCTGCGGAACATCATAATTTACAACTGCGTCAAGTTCAGCGATATCAATACCTCGACCTGCTACATCTGTAGCTACAAGAAAGGGTGCACTGCCATTTCGAAATTGGATGATGGCTTCATTGCGGTCAAATTGCTCCATATCTCCGTGTAGCGTTATAGCATGAATACCAGCGTAGTTTAGTGTTTCATGCAGTTCGCTAGCTGCTACTTTGGTGTTACAAAAGATAATAGCATTCGTAATTGTTCCATTTGCAATCAGTGAGTGAAGTACTTGTATTTTATCTAGGGCAATATAAGCTACTTCATTGATTTTTGGTTTGGCATGTGGCGAGCTTGATTGGATGAATTTCCCATCTTTGGTAAGTTTTTTGGTAAGTTGATTAATCGAATCAGGATAGGTTGCAGAAAATAGTAGTGCTTGTTTGGAGGAGGGTAGATAGCCAAAAATAGTTTCTATATCCTCAATGAATCCCATATCTACCATTTGGTCTGCTTCGTCCAGTACAGCTGTCTTGCAGTGACTTAAATCAAGTGCATCGATTTGTAAGAGTTTTAAAACACGTCCTGGTGTACCTACGATGATATGTGCACCATGGGTGAGTGAATGGCGTTGGCCTTTCATGGGTACACCACCACAGAGTGTCAAAAGTTTAATATTTCCAATATCGCTGGCACAAGAACGAATGACTTTGGCTACTTGCTCGGCAAGTTCTCGTGTTGGACATAAAATCAGTGCTTGTGCAGCAAAAAATTTGGGATTGATATTTTGTAAAATTCCCAATGCAAAGGCGAGAGTTTTTCCGCTGCCCGTAGAAGCTTGCGCGATAACATCACCACCATTTAAGATGATTGGAAGAGAGAGCTCTTGGATAGGAGTCATGGTAGTAAATTCTAATCGCTTAAGCGCACTTTGTAAAGGGGAAATGAGGGAAAGTTGGCTAAAAGAGGACATGATTTTGCTTTGGGTATGTAGATGTGCCATTATAGCACATATAGCTTGTCATTTTCTGCCATGATATAGCCGTCATTCCGTGTTTACTACACGGAATTTAGAAAAAAGATAGATATCCCGTATCAACAACGGGATGACACGAGAAAGGTAAAATTAAACAGCTTTAATAGTTACGCCGTATTTATCTTGTGCAACATCACGAGCTTCAAGAGAGTAGTTAGCAATTTCGTTGAAATTGAGGTATTTGTAAACATTGGCTTCTTTGCCTGCTAGTTTTTGAGGGACGATACTCAAATATTCAGCAGTTGTTGGAATACGTCCAAGCTTAGCACACACGGATGCTAGTTCAGCACTTCCGAGATAAACTTGTGTTCCTTTACCTAAGCGGTTGTCAAAGTTACGTGTTGATGTAGAGAATACTGTTGATCCCTCACGTGAACTAGCTTGGTTACCCATACATAATGAACATCCTGGAACTTCAGTCGTTGCCGCAATAGCATTATAGACATCATAATAGCCCTCATTGATGAGTTGTTGCTCGTCCATACGAGTCGGAGGAACAATCCAGAATTTCTCAACAGCGATTTTGCCCTCGCCACGCATAACTTCACCTGCTGCACGGTAGTGACCGATATTGGTCATACAACTTCCAAGGAAGACTTCGTCAATTTGTGTTCCAGCTACTTCACTAAGCAACTTAACGTTATCAGGATCATTAGGACATGCCAAGATAGGCTCTTTGATCTCATTCAAATCGATCTCGATAACTGCCGCATATTCAGCATCTGCGTCTGCAGACATCAGTGAAGGAGCAGCTAACCACTCTTTCATTTTGTCAGCACGACGTTGGAGCGTACGAGCATCGCTGTATCCATCGGCAATCATCGCTTCAATAAGGGTGACGTTTGATTTGAGGTACTCAATAACTGGCTCTTTGTTGAGGTGCACTGTACATGCTGCGGCTGAACGCTCTGCAGAGGCATCAGAAAGCTCAAATGCTTGCTCGACTTTCATGTTTGGCAATCCTTCGATCTCCAAGACACGTCCGTTGAAAATATTGATTTTCCCTTTTTTCTCAACTGTCAATAACCCTTGCTTGATAGCATAATAAGGGATAGCATTAACAAGGTCACGCAATGTGATACCCGCTTGCATTTCACCTTTAAAACGTACCAAAACAGACTCTGGCATCTCAAGAGGCATAGCACCAGTTACACCTGCGAAAGCAACTAGTCCAGAACCCGCTGGGAAACTCACGCCGATAGGGAAACGTGTATGAGAATCTCCACCTGTTCCTACGGTATCAGGAAGAACCATACGGTTAAGCCATGAGTGGATTACACCATCAGCAGGACGAAGTGCAACACCACTGCGTGAGCTAATAAAGGTTGGCAACGTTGCGTGTAAAATAACGTCTGATGGTTTAGGATACGCTGCAGTATGACAAAATGATTGAAGAACAAAATCTGCAGAGAAACCAAGAGCTGAAAGCTCTTTGATTTCATCACGTGTCATTGGTCCTGTGGTATCTTGGCTTCCGACGGTTGCTGTATGAGGCTCACAGTACATTCCTGGACGAACACCTTCTACACCACATGCTTTACCCACCATTTTTTGTGCGAGGGTATAACCCTTGCCTGTATCGGCTGGCTGGATAGGAGTGGCAAAAATTGTTGCAGCTGGCATGCCAAGAGCTGTACGAGCTTTTGCAGTGAGTCCTCGTCCGATAATGAGGGGAATACGTCCACCTGCACGTACTTCATCCTCAATAGTATTGGGACGAAGTGAGAAGTTGGCGATAACTGTTCCATTTTTAGTGATAGTGCCAGCTTTAGTATCGATATCCAATACATCACCTGTTTCCATTTGCTCAACATTAGCTTCAATAGGGAGTGCACCTGAATCTTCACACGTTGCAAAGAAAATAGGTGCGATGATACTTCCGATTACCACGCCACCTGTGCGCTTGTTTGGGATACCAGGAATATCGTCACCCATATGCCATTGAACTGAATTTGCAGCTGATTTACGGCTAGAACCTGTTCCTACAACGTCACCGACATAGGCGATTTGCATCCCAAGTTTTTTGAGTTCTGCGATTTTTGCGAGACCTTCTGGCATTTTAGCGTTAAGCATGGTTGTTGCATGTAAAGGAATGTCTGAACGGGTAAATGCAGCACTTGCAGGAGAGAGATCGTCTGTGTTGGTTTCACCAGGGAATTTGAATACGACTACGCTAAATTTTTCATCCAGTGGTTTTTTGCTGGTAAACCACTCAGCATTTGCCCAGCTGGTCAAAACTTCTTTGGCAAAGGTATTGGTTTTGGACAGATCAACGATATCGTTGAATGCATCGTAGACCAAAAGAGTATGCTTGAGTTCATCTGCAGCATTTTGCGCTAACGCATCGATACTGAGTGCATCAATAAGAGGCTTTACATTGTAGCCACCTACCATTTTGCCTAAAATCTTGATTGCTTTTTTAGCATGACAGCTACATTCTAGGGAATCTGATTCATCCAAAAAGGCTTTTATTTCACCTTGAACGATTTGGTGTAAAAAAGCTGCTTTGACATGCGCTGCATCATCAACACCAGGATTGACACGATCTGCCAACATGGAAACCAGTTCACCATTAAATGAAGTTTGAGCAATAATTAACTCAACTAACTGGCTTGCTTGCTCTTTGGTGAGAGGAAGAGGAGGGATGTTTTGTTGTGCTCGTTGTGCTACGTGTGCTTGGTATTCGTCCATAAAAGCCATGGTGACTCCTGTAATAATTTTTAGTGTTGAAATTATAGCGTAAGTTGCTATTGTCTTTTTGATACTGTTACGAAATGAAACGATAGTTTTTTAGAGTTTGAGTAGTTTTGAAACACAAGAAATTATTCGAGGATAATCTCTCTGTTTCCTTTAGAATTAGGAGATGAAAGTATTCCATTTTGTTCAAGTTGTTCTATGAGTGTTGCCGAGCGATTGTACCCGATTTGAAGTCGTCGTTGTAAATAGCTGATGGAGGTTTTTTGTTCCGTTAGAATGATATTTTTAGCCTCTTCGTAAAGCTCATCGAGTGGTTTGTCGGTCATAGTTGAAACACCACCATCACGTATGATTTCCTCTTTATCTCGTAAAAATTTACGGTCATAGTCAGGAGCACGTTGAGCCTTTATAAAGTCAACAATTTTTTCGATTTCAGCTTCACTGCTCCATGGAGCGTGTAGACGTACTAAACCGCTCATTCCAGGAGGTGTGAAGAGCATATCACCACGACCCAGTAATGATTCTGCTCCCATTCCATCGAGGATGATTTTACTGTCGATTTTTTGTCCTACTTTGTAGCTGATTCGGCTAGGGAGATTGGCTTTGATGAGTCCTGTGACAACATCGACGCTAGGGCGTTGAGTCGCTACAATGAGGTGTATTCCACTAGCTCTGGCCATTTGAGCTAATCGGGCGATGGAATATTCGACATCTTTGCCGCTAGTCATCATAAGATCGGCTAATTCATCGATAATGACTACAATATATGGCAGTTGAATCCCTTTTTCTTCGCGCATTTTCTCATTGTAGTTTTCGATATTTTTGGTACGAGTTTCACTCATCATTTGATAACGACGTTCCATTTCATAGACCATATTATTGAGGGCTGAAATCGCCTCTTTTGGTTTTGTGATAACGGGCGTGAGTAGGTGAGGAATGTCATTGTATACGGAGAATTCTAACATTTTTGGATCAATCATAAGAAGACGTAATTGATCGGGTGAGTTTTTGTACAACAAACTTAGGATCATTGCATTGATCCCAACACTTTTACCACTCCCTGTGGTTCCTGCAATTAGTAAATGAGGCAGTTTTTTGAGATCAGTAATAAATGGTTTTCCAACGATGTCTTTACCTAATACCAGCGTAAGCGGTGAGGAGGCTTCCTGAAATAGTTTACTCTCAAAAATATCACGTAAATAAATAGTTTCAACAGTTTTGTTAGGAATTTCGATGCCTACTACATCTTTGCCCGGAATAGGGGCTTGAATTCGGATAGTTTGAGCTCGAAGAGCCATAGCCAAATCATCTTGCAAACCTAAGATTTTAGAGACTTTGATATTGGCAGCGGGTTTAAATTCAAAAGTTGAGACAACGGGGCCTGCATAGGTTCGAACTACGTCACCATCAATGTTGAAGTGGGCTAATTTTTCAATTAAATCACGAATTTTATCGTCCAATTCGTTTTCATCAACAACATTTTGTTTTTTTGGTGGATACTGTAAAAAATCAGTGGGTGGGAGTTTGAAGTTTTTTGGCTTTTCACTTACACCACGATCGATTTGTTCTAAAAGAATCTTGTTTTCTTCGAGTTCTTCTACGATGACGGCATTTTGTTTAGATTCTTTGACTTTTTTGGCCATTCCAAGAATAGTGGATGGCTTTGGTTCTTGTTCAATTTTCTCTTCATTAACAGGTAAAGAGTTGATACTTTGGGGTGTTTCGTCTACTATTTCTTCAAATAGAATGTCTTTTGCCTCGATTGGTGCTTCAGTACTTTTCTCTAGTATTATAGGTACGAGCTCAAATAAAGGTACATTATCATCATGGGTATCATATTTTACACTAGGGATATATTGAGCGTTTACTTCATTATCCTTCTCTTGAATAAAATTCTTTTTAGAGAGAGGCTTCTCCATAAATTCTTTAAAGGGGACGAGGAGTTCTCCAATAGTTTGTTCAAAAATAATTATTGAGCATGTAGCAGCTAGCATAATCCATATAATCCATGCCCCAAAGTTGCCAATATAAACAGTTAAAAAATCAACCGTAACTCCGAGAATAATTCCTCGATATTCTCCCTCTACAATGAGAGCTTGAAAATAGAGTAATGTAAATAATAATAGGGAAAAAATCCCTCCCATTTCCAAGTATTGTTTGATATTCCCATAGTTTTTGTAAAAATAAAGAAAGGGAATAATTAAAAGCAGTAGGTACATATAAGAAACGTAGCCAAAAAGCCAAATATTTCCCAATGCAAATGCACCACCAAATGCACCAATGATGGTTGGATTACCAATGATAGTGGCAAGTCCTAAGTAGAATAATATACCAAATGTTCCAATAAAAAATATATCGCGTAAAATAGGAAATCCTTGAGTTAAGTAAAAGTAGAAGGATTATAGCAAAAAAGGGGATACTTCCAACTTTTATTGCAATTTGTCATATATCGCTAGAGATAATTAACCAATGAGAGCTTGGAGACTTTTGAAATACTTGAAAGCATCGCTTGGTAATTAAGACTGAGTTGTTGCATCTGTAGAGTTGCTTCGGCAATATCGGTATCAATTATTTCAGAACGTAGTATTTTACTATTGACAATGAGTAATGAGCTACGGTCAGAAGAGGACTGCAGCACCTGTGAATAAGATCCAGATTCAGCTTGTAAACGACTAACGTGACTGGTGAGATCATCAATCATTTGTATAGAGTTTTGCATGCCAATATTGCGAGGATCTTGGTTGCTGGTACCATCTGCACGTGACTTACCCTCTTCAACGGATCGTATTATCTCATCAATTTGAGCAAAAAAATTCTTTTTTGGATCTCGAATAGTGAGTGCATTATTGGAGTTAAATGACAAAGAATTTCCAGAGATAACGGGTGGAAAAAATGAACTTGAGGTGGTATCGTACAGTGAAAGTTCCGCTTGGGTCGTTGCATGGTGCAGGTCTTCAAACTGCAGTTTCCCATCATGACTTAGGGAGACTTTGCCATGATCGTTGGCGTTGGCAATCGCTGTATCATAATCAATAGGGTCGTTAGTTGGATTGGCGACAGTTGGAAGGTTGCCTGTTACCGCCATGTTAACCACATCCATAAGCTGCTTATAGGTGATCTCATTGGCGTTGGATGGGATCCCTTCACTTGCTTCTTTTATATTGTCGGTATCCAAGTCATTAAAAGCGACACCATAAATATTATATGCATTACCTGTAGTATTGTCAGTAAATGTGGAGGGAGTCCCCAATAATATACTGATATCAAAAGTATTACCATTGACATCTTTACCTTTGAGTGCCATTACCCTACCTAAAACATTGTCAATCCCTGAGACTTCTTCGAGTTTAGTGGATTCGGTTGCATAGCCATTGGTTTGATTAATGATTTGAGAGACGTTTGACGTTAACTTTGCACCATCCTTGGAAAAATTAAGTTCGTCATACACTAGACCTTGAATAGTATGTGCTGGATTATTTGGTGTGAAATTACTGTTTATAAACTCTTTGATATAGACCATCTTGCTTCCATCAAGAACTTTTGTAAAATCATTAGTTCCATTTTGAAGGGTAGAAAGATTACTGGTATCAGCGCTGTCAATCCCATCTGTTCCGAAATCAACAGCTCCTACGATATGAAAATCAAGCTTGCTGGATCCGTTTGCTTTATCGGCTATCTCGATTTGACCTGCTGGGTTGATGCTAACATCAACTTGATTGCTTCCAAAAGAATCACTCACTTCACGCAAGAGATCATCAACTTTGGCATCCATATTTATTGTAATCTTTTGCTTAAATGTCTCACCGCTAGTACGCGTTCCTTGAATATAAAAATAACTTTTACGCATCGAATCATTGGTGGTATCACTATCAGTATCCCCCATAAGTTCTCGAATGGTATTGTCTGCAGTAATAGGTGTGTTTTTAGCATCACTTCGGGTAATGGGTGAGCCTTTCATAACATCTGGATAGAGTTCTTGTTGATTTACTAAAGGAAGATTTGTAGTAATCTTACGGTTGATACTATTCTCATTTCCTAAAAAGAGTTGACTACCTGAAATATTATATTTTTGCTTGAGTCCTGACCCTAAGAATGCCTCTAGATTCTTGTTATTGCCTTGATAAATACCATTCTCATCAATAGGTTTTTGGGTTGTTGCTGTTCCTGAAAATAAAAATTGCCCCCCAACTGAAGTGTTTGCTAATGCTAATAGATGATTTTTTAAACCATGCATCTCTTTAGCTATAGCTTGTAAACTAGCATCGGATTGACTATCTGTACTTGCATTGATGAGCTTTACTTTCATCGATTCTAATGTTTTTACCATGTCTCCAATCGTTGTATCAGTTTGGGAGCTTAGTTTAAATGCATTATCAGTGCTATTCTTTGTTTGTGTGAGCGTCGTAATTTCATCATCAAGACGAAGCGTATCAATAAATACCCCTGGATCTTCATGTGCATATTGGATTTTTTGACCTGATGCAATTTGTTTATTGACATCAAAAAGTTGTTGATTGAGTTTATTGTTTTCGCCATAAATATTATTGTAATAAGATGTGGAAGTAACTCTCATCGTAAAATCCTTTGTAATTCTAATACTTAACTAAGCAAAAAAAGTTCCATATAATATATATCGACCAAAATGAGTAAAAATTGACTTTTGATGGGTTTACGAATATTTAAGAATAAAGTCACTATAATTCCATATCTTCTTAAAGCAAACACATGCCAGTGTGGTGAAATGGTAGACACGCCGGATTCAAAATCC
Source organism: Sulfuricurvum sp. IAE1 (assembly GCA_945867285.1). GTDB lineage: Bacteria > Campylobacterota > Campylobacteria > Campylobacterales > Sulfurimonadaceae > Sulfuricurvum. The sequence continues at coordinate 2,149 of CAMBHX010000029.1, read as the reverse complement.
GGTATAGCAATATGTGGCGGTTCGAGTCCGCCCACTGGTACCACCTCCATATTTAAATCAGTCCAAACTAATCTAAAAAATCCTATATAAACACCTTGCTTACCCACATTGATTTATTTCAAATCCCCTAAATCCTAGCCAACATGACAATCACAAACGGCACTGGGCTTTTGGGTGCGCCGGCTGCATCAAATATTCCTAGAAAAGAGGTGGCTATCGCTTTTATCTGAGGTGCGGTGTACTCATGCTCGTAGGAATCATCGAGCACTTCCATGATCTTATCTACAGCGAGGTCAAGACGATCATCGTCGAGTTCGGCAAAGCCCAATCCTTTGTCCCATGAGCAACAATGGGGAAACGTATGAAACGTCTCGGTGATCGCTTCATCATCCAAATCCTCAAGCAGTTTATATTCTCGAACAAAATCGATTATTTGATTTAGTTTGCAGACCATGGTATACCCCCAATAATGATATTTTATGAGATGCATAAATCATGCGAGATTGTATGTTTCTGGTGGAATGTTTTATGTATAGTGTTTTAAATAGTCGCTTGCAGGGAGAATTTTGTGAATCAGTGTTTGGTAGATATATGTGAGAGATTTGAAGATATTACCGATTTTATGGCACATAAGTCACCGGAACAAGAGGAGATCGTGATACAGCTCTTTTCTGATTTCCTGGAGTGTTTTTCATCGATTGGTGCAGAAAAACTAGAGTACCCAAAAGAGTTTCAAAAAGATGTGAAATACTATATACAAGGCGAACCGGTCATGATGGAACAATTTAAAGATATCGAATTTCGCTATTTGATGCTGAGTGATTTTGTCGATTTTTGCAGATTGACAAAAAGGTATATCAAGGGGTAAATGTCTAGTATGGCAGATGAGTATCAAAGCTTACGTCTATTACTTTTCTATTGCACATCGAACAATATCAACCCCGTATTTATCTCGAAGTTTTGTTACTTGAACGTTTAAAGCACGAGATTTTTCATCTTCATCTTTGTCAAACAGCGAAAATGTTTTAAATTTTGTTGCAGAAATAAAATTGGACGCTGACATAGAGATGCTGTGGATACCATAGTGGGGAAGAGTGTCGATTTTAGTTATCATGCTTACGGCGATATGACGCATGAGTGTTTCACTGAATGCTCTATCGATGGTGGTAGAGGTGCTCATTGACGCTCCGCCATTGTATTTGAGTGCAAACGAATAGGTGGTTGGATTTACTTTTAGTTTTGTAATGGTATGCGATAAATGACGAGCAAGGATAATAGCTCGACGTTTAATCTCATCTCTGTTTAGTGTTGCGGTAAAATTTCGAGAGATACCGATAGATTTACGATCATGGTGAGCATTGACTTTTTCGCAGTCAGTACCACTGATGCGTCTAATCAGGTCTGCACCTACTCGCCCCCATGATTGAAGCAGTGTTGCCGAATCCAACACTTCTCCCAATGTTTTTATTTTATAGTGTCCCAAGCGTTTGGAGAGAGCTTTGCCAATACCGGGGAACTCATCGATACTCATAGGGGAAACGAAGTCGATTATCTGATCTTTTGGAACAATAGTGATGCCATAGGGCTTGTTGAAATCGGTCGCTAGTTTCGCAATCCATTTGGCACTTGATGCTCCTATGGACATTGGCAGATTGAATTTATCCAATATCTCTTCTTGGAGTGAGGCAATGAAATCATAAATATCCTCATCCTCGACCCAACCTCTCAAATCTCCCCAAAACTCATCAATACTGTATTGCTCTAAGACTGGGATTTTTGTCTGCAGAAACTGATGCAGACTGCTGGAGAGGAGCTGATAAAATAGGTGATCCCCTTGTACTACTAACAGCGAGGGGCACATACGAACTGCATCACAGAGGGTTGTCCCTGTTTTTATACCGTAAGGCTTGCATTCATAGCTTTTGGCGATGACCACACCATGAATTCTTCCCTCGGCATCTATCAATGCTTTCTTCCATTCATTGGGATCATAGTGGCTCCATGTGCGTTCATGCTGAAAGAGTGAATTAAATCCTCCTACTCGTTGTGTCATGACACACTTCGTATCACGTTTTGAAAAAATAGCTCCGTCGCTGCTCTTGACAACAACAACTGGTTTACCTCTAAGATGAGGTGATCTGGTCCGCTC